>CAZJBP010000038.1:0-23835 GCA_964544115.1 uncultured Victivallales bacterium
CCGCTGCACCTGGTGGACGGGATGGAGTTCGCCGAGTTGGCCGGAACCGCAGCCGAGTTTGTCAGCGGCGCGGCGGCGTTCGACCGGGTTGTGGTCGGGACGCCGCTGCTGGCGAGCGCGGGCGGCTTCCGCCGGGCGCTGGCCGCGTTCCTCGCGGGCCTGCCGCCCCGGGCGACGGACGAGGCGGCGGTGCTGGTGGCGCACGGCAGCCGCGACCCGCAGGTCGCGCGCACGTTCGCCGCGGCGGCGGCGCGAAGCCTTGAGATGGACGCGCGCTGTTTTCTAGGTATGATCATCGGCGAGCCCGGCAAGGACGCGGTGATCACCGCCTGCCGGGCGGCCGCGGTCCGTAAGGTGTGGCTCGCCCCGTTCACCGTGGCGGCCGGACAAGGCACGCGCGACGACATCGCCGGGGCGGGCCCGGGTTCGTGGCGGTCGGCGCTGGAGCGTGCGGGGCTGGCCTGCGAGACGCGAATGACCGGGCTCGCTGAAGTGCCGGGCGCGGTCGAGGTATGGATGGACGAGCTGGCGCGGCTGCTGGCGGAGCTGGGATGAGAGACACCACGCGGATCCGCAAGATTCTGCCGGTGGACCTTCTGCTGGAAGGTCGCCGCTGTCTGGTTGTGGGCGGCGGACCGATCGCGGCCCGCAAGATCGGCCACCTGCTGGAGGCCGGCGCGCGGGTGACCGTGGTGGCCCGCGATGTCGTCCCGGAGGTCAGGGCGTACGCGCGGTCCCCCCGCGTCACGCGCGTGTCGCGCGAGTTCCGGCCGGCCGACCTGAAGGCGGCGTTCCTCGTGTTTGCGGCCACCAACGACGGCAGCGTCAACGGCCGCGTGATCGCCGAAGCCCGCCGGCGCGGCGTGCTGTGCTGCTCGGTGGATGCGCACTGGACGCGCGCCGACTTTGTGACGCCGGCCACACTGAGGCGGCCGGAGCTGACGCTGACCGTGGCCACCGGCGGCGAATCGTGCCGCCGCGCGCGCCTGGTGAAGGACCTGCTGGCCCGGCGGCTGGACCAGGTGGTGACGGCCGACCTGGCCGTATTCAGCGTTGCGCGCAGGTTCCGCCCGGAGGCGGTCGCCGCCACGGGCGCGCTGCTGCGGCAGGTGTGGGGCGTGCATGAGTTTGCGCTGGTGGCGGCGCCCGGCGGGTGTCGCGCGCTGGCCGTGATCGCCCGCGACCCCGCGGCCGAGCGGCTGGTGAAGAGCATTCTATGCCGGGGCGCGGGATCGGACGCGCGGGTGGCCGTCCGGCGGGGGCCGTCTGTGGTTGCCGGCGTGGCGCGGCTGTGGGCGACCGACCGCGACCGGCTGGGCCGGGCGGTCGAGCACGCGCGGGGCGCCGGCTGGGCGGGCGTGGTTCTCGGGGAGTGGATGATGGCCGCCTGGCAGATGGCGGAGGACATGGACGCGGAGGGCCGGCTGAGCCGGCGCGCCTCCGGCCGGGCCGGCACGGCGGCAAGATGCAGAGAACACTATGAGCGAATGGTCAGAGCTTATCAGGGCCGGGACGCGGTCGAGTAACCTGGCGCTCGTGCAGACGCGCGACGCGCTGGAGCGGCTGGCGGCGGCGGTGCCCGGGCTGCGGTTCGAGGCGGTCGGACTGCAGTCGCCGGGCGACCGCGACCAGGTCATGGACCTGAAGGACAGCCCCGCCGACTTCTTTACCCGCGACCTGGACGAGGGCGTGCTGCGCGGCGACTTCGACTGCGCCGTGCACAGCGCCAAGGACATGCCCGACCCCGTGCGCGAGGGGCTGGACTGGTTCTGGCTGCCGTGGCGCGAGGATGCGCGGGACGCCCTGATCCGCCCCGCCGGCCTCACCGTCGACAGCCTGCGGCCCGACGGGCGCATCGGGGTCAGCAGCGGGCGGCGCGAGGACTACTGCCGGCAGCGGTTTCCCCGCGCGCGGTTGGTGCCCATCCGCGGCACGATCGAACAGCGCCTTGAGCAGCTTGACCGCGGCGACTATGACATGATCCTCATGGCCGGCGCCGCTCTCAACCGCCTCGGCCGGGAAGACCGGATCACGGAGTGGATTCCGCTCGACGCGCTGCCGCCGCCCGAGGGGCAGGGCGCGCTGGCGCTGACCTTCCGCGCGGGCGACGCGCGCTTCCAGTGCCTGCGCCGCCTGTTCGTCAAGGCCGTCACCTTTTCGGCGGCGGGGGTCGGGTCCGCGGGCGCGTGCACGCTGGAGGGACTGGCAGCGCTGCAGCGCTGCGACGTGTGCCTGCACGACACGCTGCTGGGCCACGACCTGCTGGAGATGCTGCCGCCCACGGTGCAGTGCATCAACGTCGGCAAGCGCTGCGGCGAGCACAGCGTGCCGCAGGATGAGACCACGTACATGATCACCCGCTACGCGCGGCGCGGCCTGCGCGTGGTGCGGCTCAAGGGCGGCGACCCGGGCATCTTCGGCCGGCTGGCGGAGGAAGTGGACGCGCTGGATGCGCTGCGCATGCCGTACCGCGTGCTGCCCGGCCTCAGCAGCCTCAACGCCGCCACGTCGGGCACGGGCATGCTGCTCACGCGCCGGGGCGTTTCGCGCGGCTTCTGCGTCATGACGCCGCGCAAGGAAGGCGGCGCCGTCGGGTCCATTGCCGCCGCCGAGCGCGCCCGGCTGCCGATCGTCTTCTTCATGGCGCTGGGCGTGGCCGGCGAGGTGGCCCGGCAGCTGATCGAGGAGGATGGCCTGCCGCCGCAGACGCCCGCCGCTGCCGTGCTGGGTGCCGGCAGCGACCAGGCGCGCGTTCTGTCCGCCACGCTGGGCACGATTGCCGACCGCATCGCCGCCGACGCCTCGGGGATGGCCGGGCTGCTGATCGTGGGCGAGGCGGCGGCCCACCGCTACGGCGCGTGGGGCGCGCTGGAGGGGCGGCGCGTGCTGCTGACCGCCAGCCGCTCGCTGCAGGACAAGGCCGCCGGCGCGGTGGCCGACTACGGCGGCGTGCCGGTTTGCCGCCCTTTGATCCGGCTGGTTCCCAGCGCCGAAGGGCTGGAGAAGAGCCGCACCGTCGGCGCCTACGCCTGGGTCGTGCTCACGTCGCCATCGGCCGTGCGCGCGTTCGGCGAGCTGCTGCAGGCCGCCGGCGTGGACCTGCGCCAGGTGCCGAAGCTGATCTCCTGCGGGGAGGGCACGACGCAGGCGCTGAAGCGCCTGGGCCTGCACCCCGAGCTGGAGCCGCCGTTCGACTTCGGCGCGGAGAGCCTGCTGGCGATGGTGCGCCCGCACCTCGTCCCCGGCGCGACGGTCCTGCGTCTGCGCTCGGACAAGGCCGGGCCGGGGCTCGCTGACGCCCTGCGGGCGATGGGCGCGCGGGTTGAGGACTGCGTCCTCTACACCAACGAGAGGGTGCAGCACGAGTTCACCCCCGAGTTCGACGCGGTGTTCTTTGCCAGCGCCTCCGCCGTCGAGGCGTTCGAGGCGCAGTGGGGGACCGGGATGTTGAAGGCCGCGCTTGTGGTGGCGATCGGGAAGCCCACGCTGGCGGCCCTGAAGCGCCGGGGGCTCGAGGCCAACCTCGTCGCGCCGGAGGCCACGGTCGAGGCCAGCATCGAGGCCCTCGCAGCGCATTACGTGCATGGGGCGCTGTCCGCCCTCAAGCGCGCGGAAAAGGAGCCATCGTGAAAACCTATCCTGACATTCGTTTGCGCCGGCTGCGGCGCACGCCTGCGCTGCGGCGCCTGTTCGACGCGCCCCTGCCGGGGCCGGAGAAATTCCTGTGGCCGGTCTTCGTCAAGGACGGCAAGGGCGTGCGTGAGCCGATCGAAGCCATGCCGGGCCAGAGCCGGACCAGCCCGGACGTGCTGCTGAAGGACCTTGAGCGCGTGGCGGCGATGGGCGTCGGCGGCATTCTCGTCTTCGGGCTGGTCGACGCCGCGCGCAAGGACGCGGCCGGCAGCGCGGCCTGCGACGAGCGCGGCGCGGTGCAGCGGACGGTGGCCCTCGTGCGCAAGGAGTTCCCCGACCTGATCGTCGCCACGGATATCTGCGTGTGCGCCTACACCACGCACGGGCACTGCGGGCCGCTGGCGGCCGACGGCGACGTGGACAACGATGCCGCCAACGCGGTGCTGGCGCGCATGGCCGTGTCGCATGCGGCGGCCGGCGCCGACATCGTGGCCCCCAGCGCCATGATGGACGGACAGGTGCAGGCCATCCGCCGCGCCCTTGACGGTGACGGGTTCGCGCAGACGCTGCAGATGAGCTACTCGACCAAGTTCGTCTCCGCGATGTACGGGCCGTTCCGCGAGGCCGAGGCGTCGGCGCCGCAGAAAGGCGACCGCCGCGGCTACCAGGCCTCGTACGGCGACCTGCGCCAGGCGCTGCGCGAGTCGGCGCTGGACGTGGAGGAGGGCGCTGACATCCTGATGGTCAAGCCGGCCCTGTTCTACCTCGACGTCATCGCCCGGCTGCGCGACCGCACCGACCTGCCCCTGGCGGCGTACAACGTCAGCGGCGAGTACTCGATGATCATTGCCGCGGCCGAACGCGGCTGGGGCGACCTGCGCGCCATGGCCCGGGAGAGCATCGCCGCGCTGGCACGCGCCGGCACCGATATCTATATTTCGTATTGGGCCAACCGGTATCGGGAGGTGCTGGGTGATAGGTGGTAGGTGCTGGGTGGCAGGTGGTAGATGGGGCAGTTGAAGTCATTCCGGGATTTGAATGTGTATCAGAAGCTGAAGGCGCTTCATCTCGAAGTGCACCGCGAAAGCCCCGGCTTTCCGAAGTTCGAGACGTACGAACTAGGCTCGCAGATGAGGCGATCGTCAAACTCTGCCCCCGCCCTCGTTGCCGAAGGCTGGGGGAGTCGACATACGAACATCTACATTGAGGCTATCAATCGCTCACTGGGCGAAGTGCGGGAGACGCAACATCACCTGGAGGTCGCCAAGGACAAGAACTATCTATCGGAGCAGCGTTTCGCTGAGCTTGATGCCGGTTATGACGAGTGCGGCCGCATGCTCGAGGGGCTGCATCAGGCCCTCAGCAAATGGCACGGCACCACTCGCACGGGCAAGGTCGTCAAGGAGCCCGCCGCCGCCTATGCCGCGGTCTCCGTGCCCCCTGGTTTCCCAGAGTGCGATTCACACCTACCACCAACCACCTCACACCTACCACCATGACAACATCCTCCTCCGCAACATCCGCCGAACTCTTTGCGCGCGCCCGGGCCGTGATCCCGGGAGGAGTCAACAGCCCTGTGCGCGCGTTCAACGGCGTCGGCGGGACGCCCGTCTACATGGCGCGCGGCTCCGGGGCCCGCATGACCAGCGTGGACGGGAAGACCTACGTGGACTTCTGCGGCTCGTGGGGCCCGCTGATTCTCGGCCATACGCGCCGGGAGGTGGTCGAGGCGATCGCGGCGGCGGCTGCCGAAGGGACGACGTTCGGCACCAATACGCCGCGCGAAGTGGAGTTTGCAGAGCTGCTGTGCAGCCTGATCCCCTGTGCGGACATGGTGCGCCTCGTCAGCTCGGGCACCGAGGCCGTGATGACGGCGCTGCGGCTGGCGCGGGGGGTGACGGGGCGCCGCAAGATCGTGAAGTTCGACGGCTGCTACCACGGCCACGCCGACTATCTGCTGGTGGCGGCCGGCAGCGGGCTGCTGACCGGCGGCATCTCGTCCTCGGCGGGCGTCTCGCCCTACGCCGTGGCCGAGGTGCTCGTGCCCCCGTACAACGACCTGGCCGCGGTCAATGCGATCGTCGACAAGGACGGCGGCGACCTGGCGGCGATCATCGTCGAGCCCGTGGCGGGCAACATGGGGCTGATTCATCCGGCGCCGGGATTCCTCGAGGGGCTGCGCGCCGCGGCCGACCGCTGCGGGGCGCTGCTGATCTTCGACGAGGTGATCACCGGCTTCAGGCTGGGGCCGACCACGTACGGTGCGCTCTGCGGGGTCACGCCGGACCTGACCACGCTGGGCAAGATCATCGGCGGCGGCATGCCGATCGGCGCCGTGTGCGGGCCGGAGCACATCATGAAGGCGCTGGCGCCGCTGGGTCCCGTGTACCAGGCCGGGACGCTCAGCGGCAATCCCGTGGCTGTGGCCGCGGGGCTGACCATGATCCGCCTGCTGTGGGAGGAGCGGCCGTATCCCCGGATGGAACAGCTGGGTCAGAGGCTGGCCGAGGGGCTCGAGCGGCATGCGCGCGAGCAGGGCGTGGCGATGCACGTCGCCCGGCTGGGCGGGATGTTCACGCCGTTCTTCACGAACCAGGCGGTCACCAACGTGGCGACCGCCAAGACCTGTGACACAAAGGCGTATGCGCGCTTCTTCCATGCCATGCTGGAACGCGGGTTCTACCTGCCGCCCTCGCAGTTCGAAGTCGGTTTCGTGTCCGCCGCGCACACCGAGGCGGACATTGACGCCTTCATCGCCGCCGCCGGAGAGGCGCTCGCGCGGCCGTAGATTCGTCTCTCTGTTCATTGATTAATGCGGTTGTCCGGCCGCGCTTTCTGGCTGAGACTAAGCGATTGCGGCGTACGGGATGCGCCGGATGCGTCAGCGAGGGTTGCGTCATGAGCAAAGAAGAGAAGCGCGTTCCCGGCCTGCTCCAGAATCCGATCAGCATGTTCGGCATCTTTCTGGCGATCGTGACGTTTGTGGCGGGCGCGGCCATGATGGTGCTGGAGACGTTTCATGAGGCCTCCCACCCGTATTTCGGTCTGATCACCTTCCTGGTGATGCCCGCCCTCTTCGGCGGCTCCGTCGGCCTGACGCTCCTGGGGATGCTGTGGTCCCGCCGCCGGGCGAAGCGTCTCGGGCAGCCCTCGCGGCTGCCGGTCATTGACTTGGGCGACCGGAAGGTCTGGGTGCGGCTGATGGCGCTGCTGGTCCTGCTGCTCGTGGCCGGCGTGATCTCCGCGGTGGGCGGCTACAAGGCGTATCACTACACCGAGTCGGTTGAGTTCTGCGGGTTGGTGTGTCACGCCGTGATGAAGCCCGAACACACGGCGTTCCAGGAATCGCCGCACGCCAACATGGCCTGCGTAGACTGCCACATCGGCCCGGGCGCGAAGTGGTTCGTGAAGGCCAAGATCTCGGGCCTGTACCAGGTCTATGCCGTCCTGACCGACAAGTTCCACCGCCCGATCGAGACCCCGGTGCAGAACCTGAGGCCGGCCAAGGAGACCTGCACCACGTGCCACTGGCCGCAGAAGTTCTTCGGGGCAGTCCTGCGCACCTGGACGAGCTACCTGCCTGATGAGAAGAACTCCCCGTGGACGATCAAGATGCTTCTGAACATCGGCGGCGGCAGCCCGACCCACGGCCAGGTCCGGGGCATCCACTGGCACATGGAGGGCGTCAACACCGTCGAATACATCGCCCGGGACCGCAAGCGCCTGGACATTCCGTGGGTGAAGGTGACCGATCAGCAGGGCAAGACAACCGTGTACCAGGCCACCGGCGACAAGGAGCGCCTCAGCGAGCAGGAGCTCGCGCAGCTGCCCCGCCGGACGATGGACTGCATCGACTGCCACAACCGCCCGTCGCACCAGTACCGCTCGCCCAACACGATGATGGACATGGCCCTGCAAAGCGGCGCGGTCGACGCCTCGCTGCCCTCCATCAAATACACCGGCGCCGAATTGCTGGCTGGCAAGTACGAGACCGAGTCCCAGGCGCTGGCCGCGATTGCCGAGGGGCTGAACGAGAAGTACGCGGGCGCCACCAACCTCGCCCGGACGGTCCGCGAGATCCAGCGCCTGTATACCAAGAACATGTTCCCCGAGATGAAGGTGCGCTGGGACGAGTATCCGGAGCACATTGGCCACAAGATCAGCCCCGGCTGCTTCCGGTGCCACGACGGCAAGCACGTCAGTGAATCGGGGCAGGCGATTCGCAACGACTGCGGCATCTGCCACACGATCCTCGCCCAGGGCCCCGGCACGGAGTTGAAGGCGCTCACGACGGCCGGCCTGGAGTTCGAGCACCCCGAGGACATCGGCGACGAATGGAAGAACGAACGCTGCGACACCTGCCACACCGGCGCGCCGTGACTGCGACCGAATCCATGAAACACCTATCGCGAATGCTCTCCACGACTGGCCGTTCCATGGCGAGCGTGACCGGCTGGCTGGTTGCGCTGGCCGCCGGAGGGGCGCTGGCCGCCGCCGCGCCGGACTGCCTGTCCTGTCACGAGGACGCCTCGCTGACGATGGAGAGGGCGGGCACCAACGTGTCCCTGCATGTGGACGCCACGCTCCTCAAGGGATCCCCTCACGCGGACCTGGCCTGCACTGACTGCCACGCGGGGCTGAACCCGGAAGAGGCGCCGCACGCCAATCCCATCCAGCCGGTCAACTGCCTCGAGTGTCATGACGAGGCCAAGTTCACCAATCTGACGCACAGCGTCCACGGCCCTGCGAAACCCGGCGAGCCGGCGCGGGTGCGCTGCGCCGGCTGCCACGGCACCCACGGCATCCGGAGCGTGACCGGGCAGGATCCCCTCCAGCGCAAAGTGTTGGGCGTAAACATGTGCGCCAGCTGCCATCGCGCACAGCGCGAGACGTACGACGGCTCCGACCATGGGCGCGCTCTGGCGGCGGGTGTTCTTGGGGCTCCCACCTGTGTGGACTGCCACGGCGAACACGGTGTTCTGCGCCCCTCGGACCCGTCCGCGCAGGCCAGCCGGTCGCACGAGGTGGCGATGTGCCTCGATTGTCATCGCGACCGCGCTGACGTGCGCGACCGCGTGGCCGCTTCAGCCGGCTTCATCTCGGGATACGAAAGCAGCGTTCACGGTCGGGACGGCAAGGACCGTGAGGCGGCGGCGGTCTGCTCGGACTGTCACGGCAGCCACTCGGTGAAGAAGGCGTCGGATCCGACGTCCTCCGTGGCGAGGCTTCACATCGCCGACACCTGTGGCGCGTGTCACCCCGACCAGCGCGCCGCGTTCGCCGCCAGCATCCATGGCACCTCGCTGGCGAACGGGTCCACCGATGCGCCCACCTGCACGAGCTGCCACGGGGAGCACATGATCCTGCCCCACGGCGATCAGCGGTCGCCGACGGCGGCGAAGAACGTGTCCGTCGAGGTCTGCGCGCCCTGCCACGCATCCGTGAAGCTGGCCGCCAAGTACGGCCTGGCGCCCGGCCGTTTTGAGAGTTTCTCCGACAGCTACCATGGGCTTGCCGGACGTGCGGGTTCGACCGCGGCGGCCAACTGCGCCAGCTGCCACGGCGTGCATGACATCCTGCCGTCCTCGGACCCGCGCTCCCACATCCACAAGGACAACCTGGCCGCCACCTGCGGGCATTGCCACCCCGGCGCAGGGCGGAACTTCACGAAGGGCTCGGTGCACGTGGTGGCCAGCCCCGAGACGGACCGCGCCATCTTCTGGGTCTCGCGCATCTACCTGCTGGCGATCGTGCTGATCATCGGCGGCATGCTGCTCCACAACGCATTCGACTTTGTCCGCAAGACCCGCCGCAAGATGAAGGAGCGCCACGGCCTCATTCCCGTCCGCCAGTTCTCGCCACGTCTGTACCTGCGGATGACGCGGTCCGAGCGCATTCAGCACGCGGCGCTGATCGTGAGCTTCGTGACGCTGGCGCTGACGGGGTTTGCGCTCCGCTTCCCCGACGCCTGGTGGGTCGCGCCGTTCCTCAGCATCAGCCCGCGCTTGTTCGCCCTGCGCGGCATCGTGCACCGCGCGGCCGCGGTGGTGATGGTGGCGGCAAGCGCCTATCACCTGGGATACCTGGCGTTCACTGCGCGCGGGCGCAGGCTGTTCTGCGACCTGTGGCCGCAGTGGAAGGATGCGACCGACGCCATCGGCATGATGATGTACAACGCCGGCCTCTCGAGCACGAAACCGAAGCTCGGGCGGTTCAGCTATGTTGAGAAGAGCGAATACTGGGCGCTGATGTGGGGCACGGCGGTGATGGCGATCACCGGCATGATCCTGTGGGTGGACAACGCCTCGATGAACCTTCTGGGCAAGCTGGGCGTGGACATCGCGCGGACCGTGCACTACTACGAGGCCTGGCTGGCCGTGCTGGCCATCGTGGTCTGGCATCTGCACTTCGTCATGTTCAACCCGGACACGTATCCCCTGAACCTGGCGTTCTGGACCGGAACCCTCACGGAGGAGGAGATGGAGCACGAGCACCCGCTGGAGCTCGAGGAGATCCATCGCCGGGAGCGGGAATCGGGTCAGAGGCCGGATTGAGGACGGTGCGCCGGGCGGAACGGACCGTGCAGCCCTGAAGCGAGCGGCCAATCAGTCGATCGTAACGCGATAGAAGAGGGTGGGGGCGACTGGCGCGGTGTGGGTGAACGTGTGGGTCGCTGCCGTTGGCGGGGTGTTGGTGAGAAGCGGGCTCCAGGTCTGCGCGGGATCCGCCAGATCGGGGCGGATGTCGAGCCGCTGGCGGGCCGCGGTTCCGCCTTTCCATCGGACGGTGACGTTGGCCGACGCGCTCATGGCCACCGTCACCGTCTCGCTCTGTGCGCCGCCGGCGGCCATCGCTTCGGCATCGGTCACGGGCGGCGATCTGCCCCTGACGTGGTCTTCGATGCCAGCGCGTCGGCCGATCCTGACGGCAGCATCGTCACGTATGCCTGGGATTTTGGCGACGGAGCAACCGCCTCGGGCAACTACCTGTACCGCGTGCAGGCGTTCAACGCCGCCACGGGCAAGGTGTCGGGCTATTCCAACAGCGCCTCGGTCCGGGTCAAGTAGGGGCCAAGGATTCCTCACGCGCCGGGCCGTTCGGCCCGGCCAAGATCGGCATGGGTCCAGGGCGGGGTCCATGCCCCGCGCATTGCCTCTTGTCATTCCACCCGTCGGGCGCTATCTTCGCCGGCCACCTTAGCGGTGGCATAGGTCCTCTTATTGAAAGACATGCTCGGCTCAGGTCGGACCTTCGGAGAGAAGCGGATGAAGGCAGAAAGCTTTCGAGGCGGGTGGCTCATTCTGGCGTGTGCGGCCCTGCTTCTGGGGGGGCGAACGGCTCTGGCGGCCGATGCGGCGGATCCCATGGCCAAGCTGTACAACGGCAATGCGTTGTACAACATGAAGCTCTACTCCGCCGCGGTCGCGGAATACAGCGCGTTTCTCGGAGAGAACCCGGGGCATGCAAAGACGGCCGAGGCTCGCTACGGACTGGCCCTTTCCTACTACGGGTCGGGCAACTACGGCCAGGCCGAGCCGCTGCTGAAGGGCCTGCTTGAGAACTTCACGGTCGGCGACAAGCAGCAGCTGATCGTCCTGCTCGGCGAGTGCGTGCTCCGGCTGCGTGGGCCGGTCGAGGCGGAGAAGATCTTCGCCCGCCCGGATGTCATGCAGGGCACCAACACATACTTCCGCAACATGGGCCTCGCGTTCCTGACCGACACGCTGTACCGCCAGTCCAAGTGGCAGGAGGCGGCTGAGGTGGCGGACCGCGCCAGGCCCCTGCTGCCGGCGGACGACGTGGCCGCGCGCGTCGGCTATCAGGGCGCCTACGCGCGCTATCAGCTCAAGGAGATGGACAAGGCGGCGGCCGGGTTTGCCGCGATCGAGGGCCTAGTCACCAACAAGGCGATGGAGGCCCAGGTGGCCTTTCTGCTCGGCGAGAGCCTGCGTGAGGGCGGGAAGCCCGAGAAGGCGGAACCGGCGTATTTCCACGCCACCGCGAAGGCCAAGGGCGGGCTCAAGGAGGAGTCCCTCTTCCGCCTCGGATTTGTGCGATTCCAGCTCGGTCGCTACGACACCTCCGTGCAGGCGCTCCAGACCTGCCTCGGCAGCAATCCCTCCAACCGGGTCATGGATGCGACGCTCTACCTGGGCCGCGCGTGGCTTGAGCAGAAGAACTTCGGCGAGGCGGAGCAGAAGCTGCGCCGGGTCAGCGAGAGCAACAATGTCTTCGCCGCAGAGGGCACCCTTTGGCTGGGGCGCACGTATTCCCGCCAGAACCGGACGGACGACGCGCTCAAGGTGCTGACCAACAGCGTTCCGCGGTTCGGGGGCGACCCGCTGCTGGCAGACCTGCTCTTCGACCAAGGCACCCTCTTCATGGCCAAGCAGAAGTACCCGGAAGCCTCGGCGTCGTTTGGGCGGCTTGAGGGCGAGCGGCGCACCTGGTCGCGCCTGGACGAGTCGCTGCGCCTGCATGCCCTCTGCACGCACCGCACGAAGGACTACGGGACCAGCATTGCGCTGTGCAACCAGTTCTTTACCGCGTTCACCAATCATGCCGCGGCGGCGGAAGTCCTCTTCATCAAGGCGGAGAGCCAGTACCTCCAGAACCCGGCGACGCCGGATGAGGCGCTCAAGCTCTACCGGCAGTTCCAGGCCCAGTTCCCGAAGGATCCGCAGAACGGGGACGCGGTCAGCCTGCGGATCGGCCAGATCTTGCACTTCAAGGGCGAGTGGGCGGAGGCGCTGAAGCTCCTTCTGCCGCTGGCGGACAAGGACACCCCGGAGGCTCCGAACAAGGTCTTTGCCGAGGTGAAGTTCCTGATCGGGGACTGCTACTTCCACCAGGAGAAGTGGGCGGAGGCGGTCGTGCCGCTGGAGGCCTACGTCAAGAAGGCGGCCCAGGAGCAGCCCAACGTGGACATCGCGTTCCTCGAGCTGGCCATTTCTCAGATCAAGCTCGGAAAGCCCGAGCCAGCCATGTCGAACCTGGAGCAGCTGACGGGACGCTACCCGAAGAGCCAGCACTTGGCCCTCGCGCTGACGGAGCTCGGCCGCCTCTACTACGAGGCAAAGCGCCCCGGCAACGCCCAGCCCACGCTGGAGCGCGTGGCGAAGGAGTTCCCGGATTGCCCGCAGCGCCCGCAGGCCGAGTACTACCGCGGCTGGCTGAACCTGGACGCCAACCGCGACGCCCAGGCGGAGACGAACTTCCTGCAGGTCGTGCAGCGGGCTGCGAACGATCCCCTGGCCCCGGACAGCCGGCTGCAGCTCGGGCTGATCACGCTTCGCGCGCAGCGCTTCAACGACTCCTGGGGGCACTTCGCGTCGCTCCAGGGCACGTACACGAACTTCGCCAAGCTGGACGAGGCCTACTACTCCGGCGGCATGGCCCTCGCGCGGATGAACAATCATGACGCGGCGATCAGCCAGTTCAAGACCGTCCTGAGCAAATACCCCAAGTCCCCCATGGCAGACCGCGCCGCCTACGAAATGGCGTGGTGCCAGCGCCGTGCCAACCGCAATGACGAGGCGGTCAAGGCCTACGACGAACTGCTCGCGCGCTATCCCAGCAGCCCCCTGGCCGAGCGCGCCCGCTTCGAGAAGGCGGAGCTGACGTTCGACAAGGGGAACTACGACGCGGTCGTCGCCCAGCTCAAGGAGACCATCGCGGGCGCCGCGGACAAGACCGTGAAAGAGCAGGCCATCTATCGCCTCGGCTGGGCCTACCTGAGTCAGGGCAACGCCGCCGCGGCCGCCAAAACCTTCGAGGCCCTGGTGGCGGAGTTCCCGGAGACCGAGCGGGCCGCCACCGCGCACTACCAGGCTGGCGAGATGCGCATGAAGCTCAAGGAATATGAATCCGCGCGGGACCACTTCACCGCCGCGCTGGCAGCCCGGAACGCGAAGGAGATCCGCGAGTCCGCCCTTCTACGGCAGGGCGAAACGCAGTCCCTGACTGGCAAGTGGGGCGACGCCATGGGCTCGTACTCCCAGTTCCAGGGCGAGTTCGCCACCAGCAAGTGGATCCAGCAGGCGCGCTTCGGCGCCGGATGGGCCGGCGAGAACAACAAGCAGTACGACTGGGCCATCAACGAGTACCGCAAGGTGCTGGCCGAGCGCGGCACCGACGAGATCTCCGCCCGCGCCCAGTTCCAGATCGGCGAGTGCCTGTTCGCGCTGCAGCGCTACGATCAGGCCGTGCAGGAGCTGGTCCGGGTGGACGTCAACTTCCGCTACCCGTCGTGGAGCGGAAAAGCGCTGTACGAGGTCGGCCGCGTGCTGGAGCTCCAGGGCGACAAGGTCAAGGCGGCGGAGCAGTACAAGATCGTTATGGGCCGCTTCCCCAAGGAAGACGTGGGCGCGGCGGCCCGCACCCGCCTGTTCGAACTGCAGGCGGGCGGCACGAAGAAATAGGATCACGGTGAGGCGCAACAGGAAGCGTCCCCATCGGGACGCGGCAGGCAAGGAGCGAGAGAGAAAGGAAGCGTTGGACAGGATGAAGAAGTCACTGAATTTGGCCATTATGGCTTGTGCGCTGTTCTTGACGTTTGGGGCCATGGCCCAGGTGAAGCAGGAAGCAGGCCCCGGCCTGGTCGCGCCGGAACAGCGCGACACCCTCTTCTCGCTGATCGTCAAGGGCGGCGTGGTGATGATCCCGCTGGGCCTGTGCTCCGTGGTCGGCCTGGCCCTGGCCGTCGAGCGCATGATCGGCCTCTCCCACGACCGGATCATTCCGCCCGGCTTCATCGACGGGCTCAAGCAGGCGTTCGGCAAGGGCAACGACGCCGGCGTCGCCGGGGCCATCCGTTTCTGCGAGGAGTCGACCGCGCCGATCGGCCGCGTGTTCCAGGCCGGCCTCCTGAGCCTGCCGATGGGGCCCAGCGGAGTGGAAAAGGCCATTGAGGACGCCGGCAGCCGCGAGGTGAACAAGCTCAAGCGCAGCGTTCGCGGCCTCTCCATCCTCGCCTCAATCTCCCCGCTCCTTGGCCTGCTGGGCACGGTGTACGGCCTGATCAGCGTGTTCCAGAGCGCCTCCGTCGGCGGCATGGGCAAGGCGGACGTACTGGCCAAGGGCATCTACGAGGCGCTCGTGACCACGGCCGCGGGCCTGACGATCGCCATCCCGGTTCTGCTGGCCTACCAGTACCTCGCCTCGAAGGTGGACGGGATGGTGGATGAGATGGACGAGATGGGCCTGATCTTCATGGCGTCCTGCGTGCACGCGCGCGATTCGCAGTCGAAAGGGTAAGGGCGTACATGAAAATCCGCGAGACGGCAGACGCCGACGGCGACATCATCAACATGACTCCGGTCATCGACATGATGTTCATCCTCGTCATTTTCTTCGCGCTGAACTCGGTCTACCGGGAAGAGGAGCGGGATATCCAGGTCAACCTCCCGGCCAACTCCCAGAGCGCGACCCTGAGTTCCGCCCCGAAGGTCATCGTCCTGAACGTGCGGAAGACCGGCGCCTATGTCATCGGTAACCAGCAGGTGACGCTGGAGGAGATCGGGGAGAAGGTGCGCGATGCGCTCAAAGAAGACCCCGACCAGAAGGTGCTGATTCGAGCCGACGATCAAGCCATGCACGGCTACGTGGCCCAGGCCGTTGCGGCCTGCAGGTTCGCCGGCGTGAAGGAAGCCAACATCGGTTACAAGCTGCCGGAATAGCGGCGGGCGGCACCGCGCAGGGATCGCATTGTCATGACTATACCCGATCGCCCCTCCCGGCAGCCGGCCTCCTCCGGCGCGCAGTCGCGCGCCGCGGCCTGGTGCCGGGCCCACCGCACCCGCCTGATTCAGGGCGCGGCCGTCGCGGCCGTGGCTCTTGTCGTCGGGGCTCTGCTCGCCTATCTGCAGCCGCACACGTGGCGCTACTACACCGACGGGCTGAGCGTGCGACGGCTGGCGAAGGACACCGAGCCGCGGCCCGTCCTGTGGGAGGATGCCCGTGCGATGCCGTGCAGCACGAACCTGCCCGCCGACCTGACGGAGCCGTTCGTGATGGCGGATGGCGTGACGATGCTCTTCACCGCCGGCGGCAGCACGGGCAACGCCAACCTGTTCCAGAGCCGCTGGGACGGCCGTGAGTGGTCATCCCCCGTCCCCCTGCCGGCCGTGAACAGCGCCTTCAACGAGGGCGGCGCCGTGGTCAGCCCGGACGGGCAATACCTGTTCTTCTCGTCCGACCGACCGGGCGGTCTTGGCGGCTACGACCTGTGGGTGGCGCGCTGGGACGGCGTCACCTGGGCATGGCCCGGCAATCTCGGCTACATGATCAACTCGAAGTTCGACGAGTTCGGCGCAGCCGTTTCCCCTTTTGACGGGCGCCTGGTGTTTACGTCGGACCGCCCCGACCGGCGGCTGACCGACGAGGAGGACCGCCTGCCCGTGAAGGAGCTGCGGGCGCTCCTGAAGGGCCGCGACTTCGACCTGTATGCCGCCGACCCGGTGCCGGCCGACGCGGCGATCAACCGCGAGATCGAGCGCCTGCAGAGCCAGCTCTACTCCCTGCGGACGGGGGCGCTCAGCGACCCGGCCGTCATGCGCAAGCTGGGCGGCAGCCCCGAGACGGAAGCGGCGGTCGACCGCGCCCTGGCCTGGCTGGCCAAGACCCAGAACACCAATGGCTGCTGGACCGCCGCGGGCGGCCACCCGGCGGCGGCGACCGGCTTTGCCCTCCTGGCCTTCCAGGGCCGCGGGATCAAGCCGGGTGACGGCAGCCAGTACAGCGGCGTGGTCTCCAACGGCCTGAACTGGCTGGTGCGCAACGCCACGATCACCGGCGACATGCGCGTCGGCGGCAACATGTACGACCAGGGCGTGGCCACCCTGGCGCTCACCGAGGCGTACGGCCTGAGCAAGGACGAGAAGCTCAAGGAGCCGGTGCAGGCCGCGGTGAACTTCATCGTGGACGCGCAGCACGAGGACGGCGGCTGGCGCTACAACCCCAAGGAGGCGGGCGACCTCTCGGTCTCGAGCTGGCAGATCATGGCGCTCAAGAGCGCCGAGCTCTCCGGCCTGATGATGTCCGAGACGTGCCTCGCCAAGGCGCGGTCCTGGCTGCGGGAGAAGATGGCCAAGGGCCCCGATAAGGGCCTCTACAGCTACACCGCCGACGACGCCGGCGGACAGCCGGCGATGCAGGCCGCCGGTTTCTTCTGCGCGCAACTTCTCGGCATCTCGCCGAACACGGCCCGCGCCCGGGCCAGCGCGAAGGCCCTGGCGACGCACGGCTTCAACCCGGCCCAGCCGAGCATCTACTACTGGTACAACGCCGTGCTCGGATCCTACCAGTACCAGGGCGAGATCTGGCGCGAGTGGAACCGGCACTTGATCGAGAGCTACCTGCCGGCCCAGGTCCGCGACGGTGAGTTCGCCGGCAGCTGGGATCCGGCCGGGCACCAGCAGGGCGACTCGATGGGCCGCGTCATCGTGACGGCCATGTTCACGCTCTCGCTGGAGGTGTACTACCGCTACACCCCGCTCTACGGCCTCGGCTACCAGCCGCAGCTCCGCACGGGCGGCGCCGACGGGCTCGACGCCGACCTGATCGGCAAGGTTCCCCTGTACCGGCGGTCGCGCCCGCTGGACAAGCTGAACTCGCCCGCGGACGAGCAGCGCCCGGCGTTCACGCGGCGCGGCGACTTCGTCTACTTCGCCTCCAGTCGCAAGGGCGGCAGCGGCGGATTCGACCTCTACCGCGCCCGCATGACCGGGCCGGAGCAGAGCGATCCGGCCAACCTGGGCCCCGAGATCAACAGCCCGGCGAACGAAACCGCGCCCGCGCTGCGCCTCGGTGGCTTCCAGCTCCTGTTCACCTCGGACCGCGCGGGTGCCGCCGCCGCCGGAGCCCCCGGGCTGTTCGCCTCGACGTCGCGCTATGTGCGGGCGGAGCACATCTACACCCAGACGCGCGGGATGATGGATGGGCTGAGGAACATGCGGGGCCGGCTGCTGCTCATCGTCGTGGCGCTGGCCATCCTTCTGCTCTTCGTCCGCCGCTGCCGCCGGATCGACGACGACCAGGTGCTCATCCGGGCTGCGGCCCTGGGTGTTGGCGAGCAGGAGCCGAGTGAAAAGGTGAGGACGATCCGCCGGAAGCGCGGCACCCCGCTGGCGTGGACGGGGCTCGTGCTCTCGCTGATCGGCCTGACCGCCCTGATCCTTTCCTGCCTGATGTCGCTGCGCGGCACGGTCTGGTGCCGCTACACGGACGACGTCTCCATCACGCGGCAGGCGGTGGACGTCTCCCCGCGGCCGGTGGTCTGGGATGTGCCCGCTCCGCTGGGCAACGCATTCACCGGCCGCGTGGACCGCTCGGCGCTGGCCTTCTCGCCCGACGGCGCCTCGCTCCTCTTCGCCCGTGGAGCCGCCTCGAACGGCACCGAGAACGTGCTCGCTAGCACCTGGGATGGGTATACGTGGTCTGCGGCGGCTCCGCTCGACGGCGTGAACAGCACCACCAACGAGCTGGATGCCGCCACCACCCGCGACGGCGCCCGCGTGTTCTTCGCGTCCGACCGGACCGGCGGGTTCGGCGGGTTTGACCTCTGGACCGCGGTCCTGCGCAGCAACGTGTGGGTCTGCGTCACCAACCTGGGCCCCGAGGTCAACTCGGCGGCGGACGAGCGGTTCCCGGCCCTGATGCCGGACGGCGCGCGCCTGTTCTTCAGTTCCGACCGCCCGACGGCCGAGCCGCGGAACTTCGACGTCTATGTGGCTGCTCTGCAGTCCCGGCCGGCGACGGCGGTGTTCCCGGCGGGAACGGGCACCGTGCAGGTCGCGGTCACGGAGCTGACCGCGTCGGCCGCGGCGCCGGTGGCGACGCTCAACACCAAGGCGAACGAACTGGTCGGCTCGTTGACCGAGCGCGGCGACTGGCTGCACTTCGCCTCGGATCGCAAGCGGGGCCGGGGTCAGTTCGATCTGTTCACAGCGCGCGTGCTGACCGGGAGCGTGGACCGGGTTGCGAACATGGGGCCCGAGCTCAACACGGCGTCCGACGAGTTGAATCCGGCCGCGGGGATGGAGGGCTTCCGGGTGGCCTTCGCCTCGAACGGGGGCGACGGGACCCGGGCAGTGTCGGTAATCGCCAGCGAAGTCGTGGGGCGCTGGGACCTCAGCCGCTGGTACAGCCTCGGCAACCTGATCCACAAGCTGCGCTGGTGGATCCTGCTCTTCCTGGCCGCGCTGGCGGGCATCATCTACCTCCTGACGCACTGGAAGGACTTCACCAGCCTGCGCGCCAAGTGCATTCTGGCGTCGCTGCTGATTCACCTCGTGCTGCTGCTGGTCACGTCGGTATGGATCATCTCCGAGCAGTTCATCGAGGCCAGCTCGTCGCGCAAGCAGGAGCTGTCGATCAACGTGGACGCCCTGGCGCAGGAGAAGCTCGCGCTGGATATCCAGGAAGAGGTCGTGGAGCTCCCGCAGGCGCAGGTCAGCGTCGTGGCCGAGCAGGCGGATGAGTTCCTGCCCCTGCCGGACTTCAAGCCCACGCAGCGTGCCGTGCAGACCGTGGTGGCGCGGAGCTCCGCGGAATCATTCGTCGCCGAAATTACGCCGTCCTCCGGAGCGCCCACGGCGCGGGAAACCCCGGCGCCGAAGATGCCCGACCTGCCCGACATCATGGCGCCGAAGCTGGACGTGGCCCTGCAGGCCGAGAACCCGCTGATCACCGCGGCCGAGATCAAGGAGGCGGAAGTGTTCCGGCCGATGGTCAACGTGCCGCAGGTGTCGACGTCGCGCGTGGACGTTGTGATGCCCGGTCCGAAGCCGGTTCTGACCGCCGCGGGCGTGTCGGACGTGACCCGCACGGACAGGGTCGATCGCGCGGCGGGATCCCTGATCCGCGACACCGGCGGCTCCGTGGTCCGCGCGTCCGCGGGCGGCGAGGTGTCCGCCGGCATGACGGAGCTGAAGGGCCCCGGCACCCAGATCTCGGCCCAACTGGCCGGCGGGGATGGCAACGCCCTTTCCCTGGCTTTCTCCGGCAAGCTGGATGTGCCGAAGGGCATCGGCAAGCAGATCTCACCTTACAAGCTGCGTCAGGAAGCGCACGAGAACATCGGGTACCTGCAGGGCCTCGGGGGCGACAGTGCCACCCAGGGCTCGGTGGGCAAGGCGCTCGACTGGCTGACCCGTCACCAGGAGCCCGACGGCCGCTGGGATATCGCCAAGTACAAGGGGCAGGCCGGCCACGATGTCGCGGCTTCGGGGCTGTCGCTGCTCTGCTACCTCGGCTGGGGCGTCAAGCACAACGAGGCCGGGCAGTATCAACCGCCGGCCGCCAAGGCCGTCGCGTGGCTGGTGTCGCAGGTGCAGACCAACGGCAGCGTTCTGGGCGCGAACGCCCTCGACATGTACGACCAGGGCATTGCCGCGATTGCCCTGTCCGAGGCCTACGCGCTGACGAAGGATCCGGCGCTGCGGCCCGTGGTCAGCAATATGCTGGCGTTCATCGTCAAAGCGCAGCACCCGGACAGCGGCGGCTGGCGCTACCAGCCCGGCCAGCCGGGAGACACCTCGGTCTTCGGGTGGCAGCTGATGGGGGTGATGAGCGCGCGCATGGCCGGCCTCGCCGTGCCGCAGAAGACGCTGGACGGTGCGGACAAGTGGCTGACCAGCGTGGGCGGCGGCGAGCGGGGAGGCCTCTACGGCTACGAGGGCAAGTCCCCCAGCTACGGCATGGCCGCCGAAGGCATGTTCTGCCGCCAGATCATGGGCGTGCCGGCCGACGATCCGCGCATGATGGAAACCGCGGGCTACCTGACGGCGCAGCCGCCGAACGCCGCGCAGCCTGACCTGTATTACTGGTACTACGGCACGCTAGCCATGTACCAGCACCGGGGCGAGGCGTGGGAGAAGTGGAACGAGCGGCTCAAGGCCGTTCTGCCGCCCATGCAGACCACCACCGGTGACGACGATGGCAGCTGGGCGCCGGTGGGCCCCAACAGCGATCGCATGGGCCGTGTGGTGACGACGGCCATCGCAACGCTGTCGCTCGAGGTCTACTATCGGTATCTCCCATTCGCCTTTACCAAGGGCGGCGCCGCGAACGAGCCGAAGCCGTAAGCGCGCGGAGCCCGCGGCGCGGCGGGGTTCGTGTCTCTCTAAGAGGGTCAAGTCGATGCCACGGTCAGCCAAGCACGTTCGTCGCACCTATCAGAACCCCATCGTGCCCGGCTACCACCCCGATCCGAGCATCTGCCGGGTCGGGGAGGACTACTACCTGGTCAACAGCAGCTTCGAGTATTTCCCGGGCGTGCCGATTTACCACAGCCGCGACCTGACCCACTGGCGGCAGATCGGGCACTGCCTCACGCGGAGGAGCCAGCTGGATCTCGAGGGGGCCATGCCCGGGGTGGGCGGCATCTACGCGCCGACGATCCGGCACCACGACGGCACCTTCTACATGATCACGACCAACGTCAGCAACCCGGACCCGAAGCGCCGCAACTTCATCGTCACCACCCGGGACCCCGCCGGGGAGTGGTCGGATCCGATCTATATCGACGCACGGGACTGCGACCCGTCCCTCTTTTTCCACGAGGGCAAGGCCTACTTCACGCGGTCGGGAAACAACCAGGCCTTCATTGACCTGAAGACCGGCGAGCTCAGCCAGCAGAAGCAGGTGCTGAACGATAGCTGGAACGCGTACCCCGAGGGGCCGCACCTCTTCCGGGTGAATGGCCGCTGGGCGCTGACGTGGGCGGGCGGCGCGACCTACATCCAGCACAAGCAGATGATCGCGTTCAGCGACAATCCGTGGGACTTCCCGCCGCCCTACAAGACGATCCTGACGCACCAGGACAACTCCCTGAGCCGCATCCAGGCCCTGGGGCACAGCGACATCGTCGAGGACCACCTGGGCGGCTGGTGGCTGGTGTGCCTGGGGATCCGCGTGAGCGACATCCATCCGCCGTCGCATCACCTGGGTCGCGAGACGTTCCTCGCGCCGATCGCGTGGGTGGACGGCTGGCCGGTGGTCGGCAGCAACGGGACCCTCAGTCTGGAGATGGAAGCCGACTGCCTGCCCGAGCAGCCCTTCAAGCCCGAGCCCGCGCGCGACGACTTCAACGCCCCGGCGCTGAGGCCGTGCTGGAATTACGTGCGCAACCCGGTCGAGAAGCACTATTCGCTGACGGACCGTCCGGGCTGGCTGAGGCTGACGGCCGCGCCGGTCACGCTGACCGAGGTCGGGAACCCCACGCTTCTGGCGCGCCGCCAGGAGCACATGAACGGCCGGTTTGCGGCGCTGTGCGACTTCCGTCCGCTCGAGGGCGAAGAGGCCGGTCTGACCATCCGCGTGGACGAGTTTCACCACTACGAGCTGGCGGTCACGCGGCGCGAGGGGCGGCTCTGCGTCATCGCGAAGGTCACGACCAACGGCCTGTCTTCGGTCGTCTGCCAGGAGCCGATTCCCGAAGGGCCGGTGCGGCTGGAGATCGTCGCCAATGCGTACCGCTATGAGTTTGCCTTCGCGGCGGCCGGAGGCGCGGGGGAGGCCGTGCCCCTGCCGACGTGGCGCGACGAGGTCGCGATCGGCCGCCGCCACTTCCTGAGCACGCGCCATATCTCCGCCGAGGTGGCCGCCGGCTTCACCGGCGTCATGATGGGCCTGTACGCCACCGGACAGGGCTCTCAGGCCTTCTTCGACTGGTTCGACTACGAAGGCCGGCGCTGAGGGCCTCCATCTGTCCGCTTTTGCTCGCTCCACGGCATGCGCGTTCAGCGTTGACAACCGCCGCCGGCGTACGCAGACTCCGCGGCAGTTCTTTTTTTCCGGAATCGGTAATACAAGGCGATCAGACAAACGGAAGTCCGTGTAAATCGGACGCGGCGGCGCCGCTGTAACCGGCTACGAGTCCCGAAGCGATCCCACTCCGCGCGGTGCGGGGGAAGGGGCGGGGCGAGGTTGGAGGCCGGGAGCCAGAAGACGTGTCGGATCGTGCTCGTCATCTCCTTCGCCCCGTAAGGAGAATGAGCCCTCGAGGTGTCATTCAAGGCCTCCATCCAAATCGGGTGGGGGCTTTTTCTTTTTCGGGCAGGGACGATCCGATCTCCGGAAAAGAGACAGCAACAGGCGGAACGAGGAAAGGCGGGTCTTGAGATGCGGCGGATCGTGGGTGTGGCAGCGGCGGTGGCAATGGCGGCGTGTGCGACGAGCCAGGGGTTCCTGGTCGAGTTCGGCGGAACGCCGGTGAACCTGGAGTACTGGTCGGGAGCCGCTCAGGGCCAGAACGAGGCAGTGATGGTCGCGGACTTCGGAGGGGGCAACTCCTATGCGTTCGGCTTCCGGTGGGACGGCCAGGCGACCGGCTATGACATGCTGCAGGCGGTCGACGCCGCTGGGGACTTCGCGTTTACCTACACGGACTACGGGGCCTACGGCGTCGGCATCGAGTCCCTCAGCTTTGGCGGCCACTCGATGCAGGGCTACGCGGGATACCCGACCGACTGGATGGGGTACTGGCTGAGCGGCAACGGCACGGACTGGACTCTCAGCACCGTTGGCGTCAGCAGCCGCGAGCTGGCGAGCGGTAACTGGGACGGCTGGGGGCACGAAACGACGGTCGGCGTCGGCGATTTTGGATACGACGCCCAGACCCAGCCGCAGACGCCCGTGCCTGAGCCGACAACCTGGGCGCTGTGCGCCGTTGGCGGGGCCGTGATGGCGTGGCGCCGTCGCCGGGGCGTGAGGGCCGGTGTTCAGTAATCAGTGATCGGTGATCGGTGGCCGCTCTGAACGTTGAGCGTTGGACTATAATAAGAGGGAGCCGCTGAGTTTGAGGCGTGAATGGATAGCCATGGTCCTGCTTACGGTCTTTGCGGCCGTCAGGGCCGGGGCCTACACGGTGCAGGCCACGGCGGGCGCGGGCGGCTCGGTGTCGCCGGCGGGCATGACGTCATTCGCCAACGGCGCCGATGCCACGTTCACCGTGTCGCCCTCAAACGGGTTACGCATTGCCGATGTCCGGATCAATGGCGAGTCGGTGGGTCCGGTTCCGCGCTACACGTTTGCCGGTCCGGTGTCCAACCAGGTCCTGGAGGCCTTCTTCCATGTGCCTTGGGCGGCGCAGGTGACCGCTTACACGGCGGGCACGAATTCGTTCGTCCAGGGAACCACTCAGTATCGCCGCCCCGAGACGGCGCTGGGCGAGCCCACGCGGCGCACGAGCGGCGGCGCGGA
>CAZJBP010000039.1:0-3406 GCA_964544115.1 uncultured Victivallales bacterium
AGCGCTCAGCTGGGTTGCACTGGGCAAGCAACTGGAACGCACCAGGCGTCTGCTCCACCCAATTGTTCAGGCTTCATTTTCGCCCGCCTGATCCAACCCGACCAATCGAGACTGACGCACCCCGATCGACCAACACAAGCCGCGACCTCAAGCCCACCCTGACGCGCATCTTCTCAGGTTGTCTTGAGCAATTCATCAATCATTTCCGGTGCCTGAACTATTGTATCTGCCAACTTGTCTTTTGCTGGGAGGTCCGGCATCACGTGAGGTCATTGGGTCGGCTCGTGATAGCCAGTCTCTGGGCGGATTGTCCCAGAAGCCGGCCTCTTGTCAAGGCAAGCGATCGGATTCTGGTCGGCCTTCCCTCCTTTCTTACTGACTGAATCACAATACGTTGCGGCGGGTGCTGGTGCACGCCATCCCGCGCGACGACGACGCTGGCCGGAAATGCCGCCATCTGCCCGCTTTAGGAGTACAGGGGGAGATGATGTTGGCAAATGCCCGGCTTTTCCCGTGATAGGTCGTGTTGTCGTATCACGGGAGCAGGCGGGCGGGCGGAGCCTCAAAATGTGTGGTTCTAGTTGTCTTTTGCCCGCCATTTCCCGTGATAGGTCCAGTGGACATATCCGGAAGATCGGAGAAAAACATGCATAACATGCCGAAGGAGAGCGAGTTGGAACTTGGCAGATTTGGAGAGTATCTCCTCAAGAGCCGGATTGTGCCTGAGAAGTACGCCAGGTACTACGTATCCTGGGTCAGAAGGTTCCTTTCACAGGCCCCTGGCGGCGTCGCGACGACGAGGCAAGACAGGGCCGCCATTTTCCTGGAAAACCTGAGACCCGACGTCGAGTCGTGGCAGCTGGATCAGGCCGAGAAGGCGATACGCCTGTACTTTTCTAACTACCTGACCGAAGCAGGCGCGGAGAAGAGCCCTTCTGAGCTCAAACCCGACGCGGCGGGGTTTCTTCGGCAGGCCGACGTGATGGACGCCGTGCGGAGATTGATTCGCCTTCGGCACTACTCGTACAGCACCGAACAGACGTACCTCGGGTGGTTGCAGCGGTTCTTTCGATACGCGGCCGGTCGCGAGGCGCCCCCCGAGGAGGGGCTCTTTCAGATCACACCGCCGTGCGTCAGGGATTACCTGGCCTATCTCGCCATCAAGGAGCGGGTGTCCGCCTCGACTCAGAACCAGGCCTTCAACGCGCTTCTGTTCATGTGCCGTGAGGTCTTGCGGCTGGACCTCGGCGACCTGTCGCAGAGCGTTCGCGCCAGGCGCGGGAGCCGTCTGCCGGTCGTGTTGAGCCGGGATGAAGTAAAAGCCCTGCTTTCCCGGATGCAGGGCACGGCACAGCTCATGGCCGGGGTGATCTATGGCGGCGGCCTGAGGGTCACCGAATGTTGCCGGCTGAGGGTCAAGGATGTCGATTTCGGCGGCAGCCTCCTCTATGTGCGGGCGGGTAAAGGGAACAAGGACAGGACAACGTTGCTGCCGGAGTCGCTGAAGGCGACCCTGGCCGCCCATCTGGAGCGCGTCAGGGCACTCCATCAGAAAGACCTCGCCGAAGGGCACGGCGAAGCCGCGCTGCCTGACGCGCTGGACCGGAAATATCCCAACGCCGGCAAGGAGTGGTGCTGGCAGTTCGTGTTTCCCAGCCGTACCTTGTCCGTCGACCCCCGGTGCGGGAAGATCCGGAGGCACCACGTCAGCGACACGGCGCTGCAGAAGGCCGTGCACGATGCCGTGCGGTCCGCGCAAATCGCCAAGCCGGCCTCCGTCCATACGCTGCGGCATTCGTTTGCGACGCACCTGCTGCTGCACGGGGTGGACATCCGGCAGATTCAGGACTACCTGGGCCACGCGAACGTGGAGACGACGATGATCTACACGCACGTGGTCAAGGATCTGCGCCATCCGGCCACCAGCCCGCTGGATCTCCTGCGGGACGGCGCTCGCGGCTCCCCGGTGGAGACCTCCCGTTGAATAGCAGGGCTGTCGGCCCGCCCGCTCTGGAACTCAGGAAAGCAGGAAGGGCGAAGGAGCGCAGGGGGCGTTGAACCACCGGGCAGCGCATGCAGGGCAGGAGGTCCTTCTCGCCCCGTTTCGGCTTGGGACGGCTCGCCTTGCAGCCGATCAACCAGCAGCTGGATCATCACGCGCGGGCACAGCGCGCCGGCCCTGCTCGTAACAATGCACGGCTTTTGCGGATACGCCCAGCACGCCGGCCAGCTCGGCCTGGGTGCGGCCAAGGATGCCGCGAATCGACCGCACGGTCTCGGCACGCAAGGACCCGGGCCCTGTCCGCCCTCCCCCCGCCGCCCCCCCCATGGGGGGGGTGCCCAGAGGGCCACCTTTTCCTTGCCTGCCACGTTGTGGTATCCGACACTAACGCCCCTCGGTCGCATGGCAATGCCCGAGGTGTGTGTCTGCAAATTGATGGATGCTGCGGAACCCAGGCCGGCCTGACCGGCGCGGGGTTCCGCCGGAGGCTCGCGATGGCGAAGACTGTTCTCGATCCCACGCGCATGAAGGACTGGCAGATCGCGGAAGCCGCGCAGGCGGACATGAGGCCCTTCCTCGATGTCGGGCGCGACCTCGGCCTTCTGGATGACGAACTGATCCCGATGGGCCGCGTCGGCAAGGTGGACGCGCCCCGGGCGATGGCCCGGCTGGCCAACCGGCCGCTCGGCAAATACATCGACGTGACCGCCATTACGCCCACGCCGCTGGGCGAGGGCAAGACCACGACCACGATCGGGCTTGTGCAGGGCCTGGGAAAACTCCGCCATCGCGTCGTCGGGGCGATCCGGCAGCCCAGCGGCGGGCCGACGTTCAACGTCAAGGGCTCCGCCGCCGGAGGCGGGCTGGCGCAGTGCCTGCCGCTGACGGAATTTTCGCTGGGCCTGACCGGCGACATCGACGCCATCACCAACGCGCACAACCTGGCGATGGTCGCCCTGACCGCGCGCATGCAGCACGAGGCCAACTACGACGACGCGCGGCTGGCCCGCAGCGGGCTGAAGCGGCTGAACGTGGACCCGGCGCGCGTCCAGATGAAGTGGGCGATTGACTTCTGCGCGCAGGCGCTGAGGACCATCACGATAGGCCGGGGCGGGCCCATGGACGGCTTCGAGATGGAGTCCGGCTTCCAGATCACCGTCTCCAGCGAGATCATGGCCATCCTCGCCATCGCCCGCGATCTCCGGGACTTCCGGGAGCGCATGGGGCGCATCATCGTGGCCTACGACAAGAACGGCGGCGAGGTCACCACGCGCGATCTGGAGGTGGACGGCGCGATGACCGCGTGGATGGTCCGGGCGCTGAATGCCAACCTGCTCCAGACGATCGAAGGCCATCCGGTGTTTGTGCAGGCCGGGCCGGTCGCCAACATCGCCATCGGGCAGA
>CAZJBP010000039.1:3416-22567 GCA_964544115.1 uncultured Victivallales bacterium
GCCGGGCCTCGGGGCTCAAGCCCGACGCGGTGGTCATCGTCGCGACCATCCGCGCGCTCAAGATGCACGGCGGCGGGCCCAAGGTCGTCCCGGGCGTGGCCCTGGACGAGGCGTACTCGAAAGAGAACCTGGCCCTGGTGGAAGCCGGCACCCAGAACCTCGTGGCCCACATCGAGACCGTGAAGAAGAGCGGCGTGCGGCCGGTGGTCTGCATCAACAGCTTCCACACGGACACCCGCGCGGAAATCGCGCTGGTCCGGCGGATCGCCGAGCAGAACGGCGCGCTGTGCGCGGTGTCGGAGCACTGGCTCCGGGGCGGCGACGGCGCGGTGGAGCTGGCGGAGGCGGTGGTCGCGGCCGCGCACGAGCCCAATCACTTCCGCTACCTGTACGAGCTGGACACGCCGCTGGCGGCCCGCATCGAGCGGATCGCGCGGGAGGTCTACGGCGCCGACGGCGTCAGCTACACCGAGACGGCGACGCAGAAGTTGAAGCAGTATGACCAGGACCCCACCGCGCGCTCGCTGGGCACCTGCATGGTCAAGACCCACCTCAGCCTCTCGCACGATCCGCTGCTGAAGGGTCGGCCGAAGGGCTGGGTGCTGCCGATCAGCGATATCCTCATCTACCGGGGCGCCGGCTTCCTGGTTCCCGTGGCGGGCGCCATCAAGCTGATGCCGGGCACGGCGTCGAACGCCGCGTTCCGCAACATCGATGTCGACGTGGAGACCGGCCGGGTCACGGGCCTGTTCTGAGGAAGGCGCAGCTATGACGCTGAAAGAAGCGCTGGCCGCAGGCGAGTTTGCGATCACCTGCGAGTTTGTCCCGGGCCGCGGCAAGGACGGACCCGCGGTGGACGCCGCGCTGCAGTTTGCGCGGGAAGTCAAGGCCACGGGGCTCGGCGTGCACGCCGTCAGCCTGACCGACAACCCCAGCGGCAGCCCGGCCATTCTGCCCGACGTCCTCGGGGACGAGGTCCAGGCCGAGGGCCTCGATGCGCTGGTGCACTTCTCCTGCCGCGACATGAATCGCAACGCCATGGAGTCCCGGGCCATGGCCCTGGCCCGCAACGGCATCCGCAACCTGCTGGTCGTCAGCGGCGACTACACCGAGGGCGGCTACGAGGGGCGCGCGGCCCCGGTGTTTGACCTCGACTCGGTTCAGGCCATCCGCTTCCTCAAGGCCATGAACGCCGGGCTGCCGATTCCGGGGCGCAAGCCCGGGACCACCGCGGCGCTGCCGCGGACGGACTTTCTGATCGCCGCGGCCGTCTCCCCGTTCAAGATGACCGAGGAAGAGCTCATGCCGCAGTTCTTCAAGATGGAGCGCAAGATCGCCGCCGGGGCCGACGTCCTCATCACCCAGCTCGGCTATGACCTGCGCAAGTTCTTCGAGGTCCTGCGCTACCTCGCCAGCCGCGGCCTGAAGACGCCGGTCATCGGCAACGCCTACGTGCTGAGCCTGGGGGCCGGCAAGGCCATGGCGGCCAACAAGGTCGCCGGCTGCGTGGTCTCGCCGCGACTGCTCGAGGTGCTGACGCAGGAATCGCTGGCCGAGGACAAGGGCCGGGCCGCGCGGATGGAGCGGGCGGCGAAGATGGTGGCCGCGTTCAAGGGCATGGGCTTTGCCGGCGCGCACATCGGCGGGTTCGGACTCAAGACGGAGGACTTCGCGGCGATCATCCGCCGGGCGGCCGAGCTGGCGCCGCAGTGGGAATCGTTCGTGCCGGAGCTGCAGTTCGGCCGCGAGGGCGAATTCTACGCGTTCCCGGAGCCCAGGCGCTATGCGATCGCGACGCCGGACCCCGATCCCGTGACGCGGCTGGGCTCCTGCCCCAAGCCGTTCTCGTACCGCTTCGCGCGGATGATGCACCACGCGCTGTTTGAGCCGAAGAGCCCGGTGTACCGGCTGGCGCAGCGCTACTTCGCGGCCCTCCCCGACCAGGGGCGTCTCTACCGCGCCACGCACGGGTTCGAATGGTGGGTCAAGCGCCAGATCTTCGGCTGCCGGGACTGCGGCGACTGCGCCATGATGGACACGGCGTATTGCTGCCCCATGGACAAGTGCGCCAAGAAATCGCGCAACGGCCCCTGCGGGGGCAGCTGCACCGGGATGTGCGAGGCGTTCCCCGACCGGAAGCGCTGCGCGTGGACGGTGGTCTACCAGCGCCTGAAGAGCTCCGGCGACCTCGAGCGGCTGCGGACGGAATACGCGCCGCCGCGCAACGGGGCGCTGGAAAACACCTCGGGGTGGGCCAACTTCTACCTCGGGCGCGATCACCACAAGCAGCAGCAGCCGGACAAGGCTGCGCCGGACAAGCCGGCGGCGTCCCAGACGTGAGATGAACCAGCTGCTCCGCGGCGATTCGTACCTGACCGCGCACGGCTGACCGCGCGGCGGTACCTCGTCTCGCGTCCGCCTCCATTCCTTCTCTCGACACCGGCGAAGGGGCCTGCGTATCATGCCCCCGCGCGGTGGACAGGAGGCGACGCCATGGCGAATACGATGTGTTCATGGGACAAGGACAAGATCGAGAAGAAGTGGGACAAGTTTTCGGCCATCGTCTCCAAGCCGAAATTCGCCTGCACGCGCTGCGGGCGCGTCGCGGACGACAAGAAGCGTCTCTGCAAGCCCAAGGCGCTGGGAGCCTGAGACGCCTGGGTTTCCCGGCCGTCCACAGCCCGACAGCCGGCATCCCGCGGGGTGCTGCTGAACGCCAACCCAAGGAGAGGCTATTATGAAGAAGGCCACGGCCCGGAAGAAGGTCTGGGTGGGGTTCGACCTGGGCGGCACGAAGATGCTGGCGTGCCTGTTCGACGACCGTCTTCAGGTTCTCGCCCGCCGCAAGCGCAGCACCAAGGCCCGGGAAGGCGTCAAGGCCGGCCTCGCGAAGATCTGCGGCATGATCGACGACGTGCTGGCCGAGGCGGGCGTCCCGGCCTCCTCCCTGGCCGGCATCGGCATCGGCTGCCCCGGCCCCCTGGATCCGGGTCGCGGCGTGCTCCTGGACCCGCCGAACCTCGGCTGGCGCAACGTGCCCGTGCGCGAACTCCTGCGCAAGCGGTTCAAGTGCTCCGTGGCTGTGGCCAACGATGTCGACGCCGGCACGTACGGCGAGCACGCCATGGGCGTAGGCCAGGGCGCCCACTGCCTGCTGGGCGTCTTCCCCGGCACGGGCGTGGGCGGCGGCTGCGTGTACGAAGGCCGCATCCTGCACGGCGCCCACCGCACCTGCCTTGAAATCGGCCACATGCAGATGGTTCCCTATGGCCCGCTGTGCGGCTGCGGAAACCGCGGCTGCCTGGAGGCGCTGACCAGCCGCCTGGCCGTCGCCGCGGAGGCGGCCAAGGCCGCCGTGCGCGGCGAGGCGCCGGCGCTGCTGGCGGCCGCGGGCACGGACATCGCCAAGATCCGCAGCGCCGTGCTGGCGGATGCGATTCGCGCGGGCGACACCGTGATCGAGGCCATCGTGCGCGACGCCGCGCACTGGCTCGGCCGCGGCGTGGCCACCGCCGTCAACGTGCTCGCGCCGGATGTCATCGTGCTGGGCGGCGGGCTGGTCGAAGCCATGCCGAAGCTGTACCGCGAGGAGGTCACCGCGGCGGCCCGTGCGCACGCCATGCCGTCGCTGCGCACGTCGTTCAAGGTGCGCCTCAGCCGCCTGGGCGACGATGCCGTCGTGCTCGGAGCCGCGGCGTGGGCGCGCAACGGCGGCGGGGAAGAACGCTCGTGACCCGCAAGGCCAAGACGCAGGACAGCGGAGCCCCGGCGCCAGCCGCGACGCAGGGCATCGAGCGGGTCGGGGTCATCGAGATCGGATCCACTTCCGTCCGCCTCGTGATCGCCGAGATCGAGGGCCGGCGCCGCTTCCGCGTGCTCGATACGCTCCAGCGCCCGGTGTCGCTGGGCAAGGACACCTTCACCGGCAGCGAGATCGGCCGCGACACCATCGAGGAGTGCGTCGGGGTGCTGCGCTCCTTCCAACACGCGCTGGACGAGGTCCAGGTCGACCCCGCGCGCGTGCGCGTGGTGGCCACCAGCGCCGTGCGCGAGGCCGACAACCGCGACGCCTTCCTGGACCGCATCGCCATCGCCACGGGGCTGAAGGTCGAGGTCCTGCACGAAGCCGAGGTCACGCGCCTGATGTACCTGGCGGTGCGCCCGGTGCTCGATCCGGAGCCGGCCTTCCGCAAGGCCGATACGGTGGTCATCGAGGTCGGCGGCGGCAGCACCGAGACGCTGGCGTTCCGCAAGGGCAAGGTGTCCAGCGCGCACATGTACCGCCTGGGAGCGCTGCGCATCCGCAACATGATCGACCAGGAGCAGGGCCCCGCCGCCGGCGTCGAGGACCTCCTGAGCCAGTACATCCGGGACACCGCCGAGCGCATTTCCGCCAGCGTCGCCTCCCCCGCCGGCGGCGCGCAGCTGCGGCTGCTGGCCCTCGGGTCCGAGGCGCGCCTGGCGTGCGCCCGCTCCAACCCCGCCTGGGACGGCCACAGCCTGGCGGCCGTGCGCGCCGCCGACCTGGCCGCCCTGGCGGACACCGTGCGGCGCCTCTCGGTCGACGAGGTGGTCCGGCGCTACCGGCTGACGTACCCCGAGGCCGAAACGCTGGCCCCGGCGCTCCTGCTGTACGCGCAGCTGGCCGAGGCGCTGCAGCTGGACGAGATCCTCGTCGCGGACGCCAACCTGCGCTCCGGCGTCTTGTGGGATCTGTGCACCGGCGGAACCTGGACCGCGGAGTTCCGCCGCCAGGTGGTCCACTCGGCCCTGACGATCGGGCGCAAGTATCGCGTCGACATGCGGCACGCCCGCAGCGTGTCCCGCTTCGCGCTCCAGATCTTCGAGGCCATGCGCCGCGAGCACCGCCTCGGCGTGCGGGAAGAGGTCATTCTCGAGGTCGCCTCGCTGATCCACGAGGCGGGATACTTCGTCAACAACAACAACCACCACAAGCACTCCCTCTACCTGATCCTCAACAGCGACATCTTCGGGCTGGGGGCGCGGGACCTGATGTTCGCGGCGCTCGTCGCGCGCTATCATCGCGGCGGCATGCCCAAGCCCTCGCACCCGGAGTTCGCGGCCCTGCCGCGCGAGGACCGCATGACGGTGTCGAAGCTGGCGGCCATGCTGCGGGTGGCCAACTCGCTCGACCGCGAAGGGTCGCACGAGGCGCTGACCTGCCGCGTCAGCGCCGAGCCGGGCGTGCTGGTGATCCGGCTGGACGACGAGTCGGATCTGGCGTATCAGCGGCACCGCATGCACGAGCGGGCGGAGATGTTCCAGGATGTGTACGGGATGCGCGTGGAGCTGCGCGGCGAGCGGGGGATCCGGACGGATGAAAGAGGCGCGTGAGCCGGCGTTGGTGAACCGGGAGCTGAGCTGGCTGGAGTTCAACCAGCGCGTGCTCGACGAGGCGCAGGACCCGTCCGTCCCGCTGCTGGAGCGCCTGAATTTCCTGCTCATCACCGCGTCGAACCTGGACGAGTTCTTCATGGTCCGCGTCGGCGGCCTGGAGCTGCTGGTCGAAGGCGGCGTGTCGACGCCCGACCCGGCAGGCCAGTCGCCGGCCACGCAGCTGGCCCTGGTGGAGGCGCGCACCCATCGTTTCATGAGCCAGCAGTACGCCTGCTTCGACGCGCTGGCGGCCGAACTGGCGGAGGCCGGCATCGTGCGCCTGCGGCCGGCACAGCTCGACGATGCGCAGCGCCGCTACGTGGGGGCGCTGTTCGAAACGGAGATCTTCCCCGTGGTCACGCCGGTGGCGGTCGGCTCGGAGCGCGCCCTGCCGCTGCTGGCCAACCTCGGACTGTACGCAGCGGTGCGCCTGGCGCCGGCGGAGGGGACAACGGCGCCGCGGTTTGCGCTGATCCCGCTGGGGCGCGGCCTGCCGCGGATGGTGGCGTTGCACTCCAGCCACCGGCACGCGCACATCCTGATCGAGGATGTGCTCGCCCTGTTCGCCGACCGGCTCTTTCCCGGACAGAAGGTGGACGAGGTGAGCACCTTCCGGATCACGCGCAACGCGGCGATGAGTTTGGAGGATGAGTTCGCGGCGGACCTGATGACCGAGATGGAGACGATCCTGGCCGCGCGGCGCACGGGCGACTGCGTGCGGCTGGAGCTCGCCGGCACGGCGTCCGACGCGGTCCGTGGCTTCCTCGTCGACTCGCTCGGTCCGCGGGCGGAGGCCGTCTACGCCGTGCCCGGTCCCGTGGACCTGACGGCCTGCCGTCCGCTGTTGTCGGTCGCGGGTGCGGAACGCCTGAGCTACCCGGCGTGGCCGCCCCAGGCGGCGCCGGCGCTGGACCTTACCCGCGGCCTCTTCGGGCAGATCGCCAAGCACGACATCCTGCTGCACCACCCCTACGACAGCTTCGACCCCGTGGTCCGGCTGATCGAGGAGGCCGCCGCCGACCCCGACGTGCTGGCCATCAAGCAGGTGCTCTACCGGACCACGCCCGACAGCCCGATCATGGCCGCGCTCCGAAGCGCGGCCATCCGCGGCAAGTATGTGACCGCGCTGGTGGAGTTGAAGGCCCGCTTCGATGAAGCCCGCAACATCCAGTGGGCCCGCGCGCTCGAGGAAGCCGGCGTGCAGGTCGTGTACGGCGTCAAGGGCCTCAAGACGCACGCCAAGGTGTGCCTCATCGTGCGGCGCGAGCCGGCCGGCATCGTGCGCTACTGCCACTTCGGCACCGGCAACTACAACGAGCGCACGGCGCGGCTGTATGCCGACGTCAGCCTGATGACCCGCGACCCCGACCTCGGGGCCGACGCGTCGGCGTTCTTCCACGCCATCACCGGCTATTCCGAGCCCCGGCGCTACCGCAAGCTCATCCAGGCTCCGACGGACGTGCGCGACCGGCTGGTCGAGCTGATCCGCGGCGAGGCGGAGCGGCAGCGCCAGGGCCAGGAGGGCCGCATCCTGGCCAAGATGAACGCGCTGGTCGACCCCAAGATCATCGAGGAACTCTACGCCGCATCCCGGGCCGGCGTGGAAATCCGCCTGAGCGTGCGCGGCACCTGCTGCCTGCGGCCGGGCGTGCCTGGCCTGAGCGAGCACATCTCGGTGTGCAGCGTGATCGACCGCTATCTGGAACACGCGCGCATCTTCTATTTCCACCAGGGCGGCGAGCCGCGGGTGTTCATCTCCAGCGCTGACTGGATGCCCCGCAACCTGAGCCGGCGCGTGGAACTGATGGTGCCCATCGACGACCCTGCGTGCCGCCGGCGCCTGGTCGGCATTCTGGAAACCAGCCTGGCCGACACGGTCAAGGGCCGCCGCATCCGTGCGGACGGCGGGTTCGATCCGCCGCTCCACACCGGACGCCCAAAAAAGGGCCTGCGCAGCCAGCAGGCGTTCTTTGAGCAGGCCTGCGACAGTGCCGAGGAGGCCCGCCAGACACGGGCCACCTTCGAACCGCACACGCCTCCGCCCCGGCGCGAGCCGGAACGTTAGCGGCGGCTCACCTCCCGGGCTATTCCGCCCGCATTGTGCCTGTTCATAACTTGTTCACAACCTTCCGCACACCCGGAACCCCCCATTTCGAGGCCTCTTCACGTCGCATAACGGACACACCGACGACACCCTCTGATCGGGGTCGGTTTGATGGGGACAACTCGAGGAGCAATATAATTCTAACAGTGTGACATACAGTGTGTTACAAATACTGCAATCTCGGAGCTATAGCGGCGGGTGCGACAATCTTTACCATCATGAAAACATTGGTGCTCAAGGCCGGAATGAGTCTCTCAGCCAAAAAAACCCCGAAAATTAAGCTGCATTCATAACTCCCGGACTTGTCGGACCCATGCAGACCCCAAAAACGGAGGCTCCAACCCAAGATACAACCCCAAAAAGCATGGCGACGGCCCCCACTCCGTGGTACTGTCCGGCTGCAGGCGAGCGACGGGGTTGAACCGGGGGAAACCACCGTGCAAAAGTTGACAAAACGTACCGTACTCTATGACCAGCACGTGGCTCTGGGCGCCCAGATGGCGCCGTTTGGCGGCTTCGAGATGCCGATCCAGTACGGCGGGATCCTCAAGGAGCACTGGGCCTGCCGGCGCGAGGCCGCGATGTTCGACACCTGCCACATGGGCGAGTTCCGCCTGGGCGGGCCAACAGCGCTGTCGGATCTCGAGCGGCTGATCACGAGCGACGTGGCGGCATTGGAGCCCGGCCGCTGCCGCAACGGGTTCTTCTGCGCCCCGGATGGCGGCGTGCTCGACGATCTCATCGTCTACCGCATGGCGGCCGATGCGTTCATGGTCGTGGTCAACGCGGCCACGCAGGATGCGGACGCGGAGTGGGTGCGGTCGAACCTGTCCGCATCGACGCGCTTCGAGAACGTATCGGCGGACATGGGCAAGATCGATCTGCAGGGCCCCGGCGCGCCGCGCGTGCTGCAGTCGCTGACGGCCACTCCGCTGGCCACGTTGCGCTACTACGAGCACCGGCCTCTGCGCATCGACGCCGTCGACGCGCGCGTCAGCCGCACGGGCTATACCGGCGAAGCCGGGTTTGAGCTGTATTGCGCGGCGGCGGACACCGTGCACCTGTGGACGCTTCTGCAGGAGTCGGGCGCGCAGCCCGCGGGACTGGGCGCGCGCGACACGCTGCGCCTGGAGGTGGGCCTGCCGCTGTACGGACACGAGCTGGCGGCGGACCGCAACGCGGCGGAAAGCGGCTTCGAGCGGCTGCTGTCAACGCGCAAGGACTTCATCGGTGCCGCCGCCGTCCGCGATCCCGCCCGCCGCCGCCAGCGGCTGGTCGGGCTGATGCTGGACGGCCGGCGCAGCGCGCGAGCGGGGGATCCGATCCTCGACGGAGAGGCCGTTGTCGGCGGCGTGACAAGCGGCAGCTTCTCGCCGTGCCTCGGGCGGGCCATTGCCATGGGATATGTCGATGCCCGCTGCGCGGATCCGGGCTGCACGCTGACCATCGACGCGGGCCGCACGCCGCTCGTGGCTCACGTCGTCCAGCGCCCCTTCTACCGGGACGGCACGGTGCGCCGTGCAATCGCGGAACTGCTGGGAGAGAACAACTGAAAAGCTGACACTCTGAAAACTGAAACCCTGACCCCCGAACCCTGACCCCTGACCCATGGCCCCTTCCCCATGAGCTACATCGCCACTACAGCAGAACAAAGGGCAGAGATGCTGGCGCGCTGCGGAGTGCCGACCATCGACGCCCTCTTCACCGATGTCCCCAGAGAGCTGCGCCCGCTGTCGTTCGACCTTCCGGCGCCGCGCACGGAGTACGAGGTGATGCGGCACCTGGAAGACCTTGCCGGGAAGAACTACACCCACCTGACTCCCTTTGTCGGTGCGGGCTTCTATGACCACTACATCCCGGCGGCCGTGGACGCGCTGGCCGGGCGCAGTGAGTTCTATACCGCGTACACCCCGTATCAGCCCGAGGTGTCGCAGGGGACGCTGCAGGCCATCTACGAATACCAGAGCGACATCTGCCGGCTGACCGGCCTGGAGGTGTCCAACGGCTCGCTGTACGACGGCGGCACCGCGCTCTACGAGGCCTGCCAGATGGCGCTGGCCGCCACGGGCCGGCGCCGCATCGTCATCGACGGCGGCGTGAATCCGATCTACCGGAAGATGATCTATACTTACGCGGCCAATCTCTCGATCGACTTCACCGAGGTGCCGGTCTCGCACGGCCAGACGGACCGCGACAAGCTCATGGCCTCGGTCGATGCGGCCACGGCCGGCGTGATCCTGCAGAACCCGAACTTCTTCGGGGTCATCGACGACCATACCGACATCACCGCGCGCTGCCGCGCGCTGGGCGCGGCCACCGTGCAGTCGGTCAACCCCATCGCGCTGGCCCTGCTGAAGTCGCCCGCCGAGCAGGGCTTCGATATCGCCACCGGCGAGGGCCAGCCGCTGGGCATCCCGCTGTCCTTCGGCGGGCCATACCTGGGGTTCATGGCGGCGCGGCGCGAGTTCGTGCGCCGGATGCCGGGGCGCATCGTCGGGCGCACCGTCGACCGGCAGGGCCGCGAATGCTTTGTCATGACCCTGCAGGCGCGCGAGCAGCACATTCGCCGCGAGAAGGCCACCTCCAACATCTGCACCAACCAGGCGCTGTGCGCGCTGCGGGCGCACATCTACCTCAGCCTGGTCGGCGCCGAGGGGCTGCGCGAAGTGGCGGCCCTGTGCGCCTCCAAGGCGGAATACCTCAAGCAGCGGCTCAAGGCCATCCCCTGCGTGTCGGTCATGGAGACCAGCCCCACCTTCAACGAGTTCACCGTGCGGCTGCCCATCGATGCGGGAGACGTGGTCAGCCGCATGATCGAGCGCGGCTTCGCGGCCGGGTTCCCGCTCGGCCGCTACTACCCGGGCATGGAGAATTACCTGCTGGTGGCGGTCACGGAGAAGCGCACGCGCCACGAGATGGGCCTGTATGCCGAAACCCTGGAGGACGTGGTATGCCGGTGATCTTCAGCAAGTCCGTCGCGGGGCGTCGCGGGTTCCGCTTCGCCGAGGAGGGCACCGCGCCGGCGCCGGCCGTGCCCGCGGCCTACGCCCGCCTCAGGCCGCTGGAGCTGGCCGAGCTGTCCGAGCTGGACGTGGTGCGGCACTTCACCGAGCTGTCGCGCCGGAACTACGGCGTGGACACGAATGTCTACCCGCTGGGGTCGTGCACGATGAAGTACAACCCCAAGGTTCTGGAGAAGGCGGCGGCCATGCCGGGATTCGCCGGGCTGCACCCGCTGCTGCCGCAGCTGCGGCGCGGCGGCATGCTGACGCAGGGCGCGCTGCAGGTGCTCTACGAGCTCGAGCGGCTCCTATGCGAGATCACCGGCATGGACGCGTTCACGCTCCAGCCGATGGCCGGCGCGCACGGCGAGCTGACGGGAATGATGCTGGTCGCGGCCTACCACCGCGACCGCGGCCGCACGCGCACCGAGGTGCTGATCCCCGACGAGGCCCACGGGACCAACCCGTCCAGCGCGACCATCGCCGGCTTCACCACGCGCTCGGTGCCCACCGATCCGCGGACCGGCACGCTGGACCTGGGCGCCCTGGAGGCCATGGTCGGCGAGCGCACGGCGGCGGTCATGCTGACCAACCCCAACACGCTGGGGATCTTCAATGCCGACGTTCGCAGGGTCACCGAGATCGTTCACCGCCACGACGCTCTGCTGTACTACGACGGGGCCAACCTCAACGCGATCCTCGGCCGCTTCCGCCCGGGGGACGCGGATTTCGACGTCATGCACGTCAACCTGCACAAGACCTTCGCCACCCCGCACGGGGGCGGCGGGCCGGGCGCGGGGCCGGTCGGCGTCAAGCGGCGGCTGGCGGAGTACCTGCCCATCTCGCGCGTGGTGCGGCGCGACGACAGCACGTACGCGCTGGACTACAACGTCCCGAAGTCCATCGGCTACATCGCGCCGTTCTACGGCAACTTCGGCGTCTGCCTGCGGGCATATGCCTACATTCTGCTCCTCGGCGGGCGCGGGCTGCGGGAGGTCAGCGACCACGCCGTGCTCAACGCCAACTATGTGCTGCAGGCGCTGAAGGACGACTTCGACGTGCCCTACCCGCGCACGTGCATGCACGAGTGCGTGCTGAGCGCGAAGCGCCAGGCCGAGCACGGCGTGCACGCGATGGATATCGCCAAGGCTCTGATCGATCGCGGGTTCCATCCGCCCACGGTCTACTTCCCCCTGATCGTGAAGGAGGCCCTGATGATCGAGCCGACGGAGACAGAGAGCAAGGAGACGCTCGATCGCTTCATCGACGCGATGCGCGACATCGCCCGGCAGGCCGCTGCGGATCCGGCCGCCTTGCACGCCGCGCCGGTGTCGACCCCGGTGTCGCGGCCCGACGAGACCCGGGCCGCCCGCGAGATGGACGTGTGCGACCGGGGAGCAGCGTGAGCAGGACGCATCACACACGGGAGGTGGACGATGAACCCGATTTTCTTTTCGGCGTGGGCGGGGGCCGGAATCCTCCTCCTTGCATCACTGTCGCAATCCGGGGCGGACGAGCCCGCGAAGGAGCTCCCGACGCTCACCTTTGAGCAACTTCGCCAGGCGGGGATCGCCGGCTTCGTCGGCCGTGAGATTCGTCTCCTGGCGCCGCTGCGCTGGGACGGCATCAACGTGAAGATCCCCGAGGACCCGACGCCGGAGGCCGAACTCCGCAAGCGGGCCGGGCCGCTGGCGGCCTCCTTCGACAGCCCCGCCTTCGGAGACATCGCCGCGAAGAAGCAGCTCATCGCCGTCGGCGCAACCATCCGGCCGGTCGGGGGCACGGATGGATGGCTGGGGTATGCCGTCGGCGAGACGCTGATTGAGAACGGGTGCACGTACTGCGTGACTGGCGTCCTGCGGTTGCGCTCCGGCTTCAAGCCGGAGAAACTGGACGATCCGGCTTTCGTCCTCCAGAGCAACAACCCGCGCTACTGGGCCCAAACCTTCGAGCTGGAGGTCCGGCGGGTCAAGTCGGCGGGGGTTGGAGAACCGTGATATGAGCGCCGATCGCAACATCCTGCGCGGCCTGGCCGCCGAGGTGGCCGAGGTGGCCGCGCAACCCGTGCAGCGGGAGCGCATCCGGCTGTGGACGAAGCTCAACGGCCTGCGCCCCGAGCGTCCGATGCTTTGGATCACCGAGATCCCCTGGGGAGAATTCGAGGACAAGGTCGACGCACTCCGGCCCGTCTGCCGCGACCCCGAGCTGCGCCGCGTGGAAGCCGGGCTGCGCCGCACGCTGTTTACCGCCCGCCACCTGCCGTGCGATGAAGTGGTCTCGCCTGTGTACCGCGTGGACAAGGTCCTCCGCGACGCCGACTACGGCGTCGAGACCCGCGAGCAGCAGATCCGCCAGGGCGACTCGTACATCGTCTCGCACCACTACGAGCCCGTCATCAAGGAGCCGGCGGACATCGCGAAGATCCTCATGCCGAGGGTGGTGCATGATGAGGCGGCCACCCGTGAGCGCGTGGCTTTCTTCGACGGCCTGTTCGGCGACATCCTGCCGATCGAGACCTTCGGCGTGCAGCAGCACATCTTCAATGCGTGGGACATGCTCGTGCGCTGGACGGGCGTCACCGAGGCGCTGGTGGATTTGGTCGAGCGGCCGGAGTTCATCCACGCCATCATGCGTCGCATGACCGACTCGATGCTTGCCCGCATGACGCAGCTCGAAGCGCTCGGGCTGCTGAGCGACACGCGCTCCGTGGTGCGCGTCGGCTCCGGCGCGGCTGGATGGACCGACGAACTGCCGCGGCCTGGAGCTGACCCGGCTCACCTCACGACGATGGATCAGTGGGGCATGGCCACGCCGCAGATCTTCAGCGATGTGTCCCCGGAGATGCACGAGGAGTTCGCGCTGGCCTACGAGAACGAAGTCCTGTCACGCTGCGGCCTGAACTACTACGGCTGCTGTGAGCCGGTCCACAACAAGATGGGCCTCATGGCCAAGGTGCCGCGGCTGCGCAAGATCTCCATCAGCCCGTGGTGCCGGGTCGCCCAGGCCCGCGACCTTGCTGCGCGCCGCTACGTGTTCAGCCACAAGCCGAGTCCCGCGATCCTCGCCGAAGACCGCTTCAACGTCGAGCGCGCGGAAAGCGACCTGCGCCGCCGGCTCAACGAGTCCGGCGAGATGCCCTGCGAATTCATCATGAAGGACATCAGCACCGTGCGCGGCGACGTCCACCGCCTCATCGCCTGGTGCGAGATGGCCTGGCGCGTGGTGAACGGGTAGCGACAGCAGAGATCGGCACGACGGAGGAACTGGATCGTCCTCGTCCTCAGTGAGCGTAGCGAACGGTCCTCGTCCTCGGCTTCGACATCCCCCGCGGCAACCATCGAGGACGACGACGAGGACGATGACGCAGCGACGGCGCCACGCTCACCGCCTCTGGCAACATCGCCATAAGGAAAGCCAGGTCATGGGTTCGGGGTATGCGGATGCCCGCACTCACAAGGACCGACTTGATGGCCTTCTCCGCCGCCTGCTGTGCGTGGAAGCAGAGATGCTCGTACAACACACGTCTCGTCTTCCGCACCCCGGCCAGAGCGAGGTCGCTTCTCGCGTGACGAAGCCAGTCCTGCACCGAACCCGGCTCTGGTGCGTCAGAGGCCATAGACCTCTTTCCCTCGGGCCAGGATCTCGCCGTAGATCAGGCCCGGGTTGTCGCGGTTTCTGCGCAGAGTCGTTTCGGTCACGACCATGAAGTCGCACGGCATCGGCCGGCTGCGGACCTCCATGTTGAGGCGATCGGTGAGTTCTTCTGGGCGTTGCCCCTCAGGAACAACAACGAGGAAATCGAGGTCGCTGTCTCTTCTGACGCGCCCCGATGCTGCGGAACCAAAGAGGATGACGCGGACCGGATGAACCAGTCCGACGATCTGGTCCACAATCTGGCGAATGTTCTTCTGCAGCTGCACTCGGCTCATAGGGAGAGACTATGTCATGGGCGTGACTGCCGCAAGTCCGATGCGCCCTGGTCGTTCGCAGCCGCCTGCTCTTCCTCACCCGGCCGCCGGCGTGTTGTCCCCGCCCGTGCGCTTGACGGCGCTGTAGAGCATCGCCGCCAGCGCGAGCACGGCGGCCACGACCGCGCCGCCGAAGAAGACGGGGCTGTTCAGCAGGCGCTTCCACGAGAACCCGCGCCGCGCGCCGCTCACGGCCTCGGCCGGCCCCAGCCGCGCCTCGACGATGGGCGTGCCCTTGCGGATGGCCGCGAGGACGTTGACCGTCTCGTAGTCAGGACGGGCAACATCGGCGCCGCCGTAGACCAGGCGCAGCGGCTCGGAGCCGGCGGACAAGAAGACCAGCCGCTGGGTGATGCCGCGGCCGCGCACCGCCGTCACCGCCAGCGGCGGGTTGTCGCCGTTGTGGATCACGATGCGGTAGCGCTCCTGCCGGAGCGGGCCAAAGTCGAACGCCAGATGCTGCTCGCCGAAGGACCTGAAGGCGATCGCCGACAGCGTGGTCTGCGCCACCGTCTGCCACGCGGTCCGCACGCCGTCGGCGCGAGCCGCCTGCAGTTCGGCGCGCCGGCTGAAGTTGCGGCTCGATGTGCCGAGGCTCACCTGCGTCAGCGGCTCCCGGTGCGAGGTCCACGTCACGATCGTCTGCTTGCCCGCGGCGTCTTCCTCCACGGTGAACGGCATCTCACCGTAATCCGTAATGACATCGCGGACGACCGATTCGACCTCGCTCAGGCACCAGGCGCTGATGCGGTCGATCCGCATCGGCCGGCGCTCGAGGGTAAACGTCTCGCGCCGCCCGCCCGACTGCTCGTCGGCGCCGACGCGGCGCGTAATCTCGGTGAACGGCGACTGCGCGCTGTCGGTGATCTCCTCGATCACCAGGCGGAACTGGGTGGCGCGATTCTCCGGCAGCTCGACCTCCACCCGGCGCACATCCATGAAGCGCGTGTAGTCGTACAGCAGCGCGTCGACGACCAGCTCGCGCCACTCCGATCCCTCGCGGCCGTAGACGGTCAGCTTCCGCTCGAAGTCGCGCAGCGGCGTTTCCACTGTGAATCCGCGCACCACCGGCGGCGGCGTGCCGGCGGCGTGAACGGGCGACCAGACGACCTCCAGCGCATTGCTGCCGGTCTCGCGCAGCGAGTTAATCCCCACGCCCAGGCTGCTTCGCACGGTCTGCGTGGTGGTCTCGGTCACCTTCTCCAGCGCGTACGGCACCTCACGCCCCTCGCCGGCCACCAGCCGCAGATCCGCCAGCGTGTCCGAGGCCGCAGCGTACACGTCGCGGTCCAGCCGCAGGCCGACGATGTCCTCCCCGCTCTCGATCGCGGCCAACTCCACCGCGCGAGAGCAGGGCTGCACCAGGTCGGCCGGCGCGGCGAGGGCAAGCGACGGGAGGATCCACAGGGCCAGTGCGGCTGTGCCTTGAATGCAGTGCGTCACGCGTGGGATGTTCATGGGGCCTCCTCCACCGGCGTCTGGAACCGGGTGCGAAACTTCAGGTAGACGAACGAACCAGTCAGCAGGAGCAGGCCCAGCGCGATGAACGCCACGATGCGATACACCGGCTCCAGATGCGCCAGGTCGGACACGAACACCTTGCCCGCGGTGACCGCGAACAGAGCCAGGCCGACGAGGCGCAGCGGCCGCACGCCGCGCAGGGTGCCCGCCAGCACAAACGCCAGCGCGAACAGCGACCACAGGACCGACACGCCGCCGGCGCGCAGCCCCGCCACGTAGGCGTGCAGGAACGTGTTCATCTCAAGCGTGGCGTAGGCGAACAGAAGCGCCAGCCCGGCATATCCCATCACGGACGAGAGGCGGGCGTCCTCCTCCTCCGTCCCGGCGTCACGGCGCATCAGCGTGAACCCGTAGGCCAGCAGGGCGGCCACGGAGCCGAAGTCCAGGAGGCGCATCAGCGCGTCCAGGCCGCGGTAGTCGCCCGCGCACACCATGCGACCGGGATCGAACGACCAGAACACCAGGTCCACCACGGCCAGTTTCACCAGCACGGCCGCGAACAGCGCCAACAGCAATCCCCGCCGCCAGACGCCGCCCGCCCCGCCGGCGCAGCCGGCCAGCACGACCCACGCGGCGCCGAGCCACAGCCACGTCAGCACGGGCAGACGGATGGGCGGGTAGAGCAGTCCGAAGGTGCGGTTGAGCTCGAGGTGCAGGTAGACAAACAGGCCGAGCGCGAAGCACAGCGTGGACACGCGCAGCGCCGCGTTGTCGTTCACCCAGGCGCGCACGTTGTTGGCCGCCCCGATCGCCGCGCGTCCGGGTGCGGCCCCCGCGCGGCGCAGCAGGCGGTGCGCGCCGGCCACCGAGGCGATCGGCACGCCGAACATCACCACGCGCTCCAGCAGGTCCTGCGCGTAGCGGCCCAGCGGCAGGGCCTCGCCCGCGGCCGGGACGGCAAACTGGTGCGGCAGGTCCAGGATGAAGAGCCGCCCGAACACCATCGCATACAGGAGGTAGGCGACCTGGCGCAGGAACTCGCTGTCCAGCCGGCCGGCCATCCACAGCAGCACCAGCGCCTGGCAGGCCCAGCTGACGGTGATCCACTCGCGCGAGAGCAGGAGAGGGATGGTGATGACGAGGAAGAGCGACGCCAGGCCGATGAACGCCGTGATCAGCGGCTTGTCCTGCAGGCGGCGGGCGATGAAGACGTTGACGTGCACGGCGTAGAAAGCGCCCAGCCCGAGCGTCAGCGCGGACACCCAGTGCCGCGGATAGGAACCGGCGATGAGGGAGTGGCCTTCGGCATAGAAGATGCCCGCGTTGGCCAGCAGCATCACCAGCTCGATCATCGTTGACGGCACGCGGCAGGCGACGTTGTGGATGAAGATCATCGTCGAGAAGAGCACGAAGAACGCCGCCAGGAACGGCATGACGCGCCAGAAGTCCGGCGTGCCGGCGTAATGGCCATCCAGCGCCGCGAAGAACAGCCCGTACGTGGCCACGAAGCTCAGCACCTTCAGCAGGAGCCAGTTCCGGCGGTGGCTGATCCCCAGGATCCCGACGCCGAGCAGCAGCATATAGCTGAACAGGCCCACGAACTGGACCTGGCCGGTCGACAGCATGATCGGCGTGCCGTACCCGCCGGCGAGCCCCAGCACGGCAATCAGCAGCGAGTTGAAGCGCACGGCCATCACGCCGGCGGCCACGGTGATCAGGGCCATCATCGCGAAGCACGGCAGCTGCTCAACGAGGTGATAGAAGGAGAATGCAGCGAACGCGCTGAAGTACATCGTGGCCAGCCCCGCGCCCAGGAGGCCCTGGCCGAGCAGGTGATAGCGCCGGCCGAGCAGGCGAATGCCCGTCGCCAGCATGGCCACTGCGCCGACGAGGCTGATCGACACGCGGCCCACCGGACCGATCAGGCCGTTCACGTAGGAGTAGCGCAGGAAGAAGCCAACGCCGCAGACCAGGATCAGCACGCCGAGCCGCAGGAGCCAGTTCGTGGCCACCGCGTATTCCATCGAGACGCCCTGCGGACGGTGCTCCTCGCCCACGACGATCCAATTCCAGGTCTTGGTTAGAATCGTGCGGACCGCCTGCTCGAAGGGGCTCGGCTCAAGAGCGGGAGCAGGGGCGTGCGGCGCCGCACGGACGGGCGCTGGCTCCACGCGCGGGGCGGGGGGCGGCGGGGGCGGCGGCGGGCGGGGAACGCTCAGGGGCGCAGCCGCGGGCATGGGCTGCGCGGGCAACGGGACCGCAACGGGTGCGGGGCGCGGGGCCGTCGGCGCGGATGCCGGCTCAGCCGCGACGGCTGGCTTCTGCGCGCTGGCAAGCTTTCGCAGCTCCCGCTTCAGCGTGTCCTCCAGCGACTCGACCGCGCCGGCCAGCTCCCTCTGTCGCCGGCCCAGCGTGATCACTTTGATCAAGACAACAATCGGGACCGCGATAATCGACAGCAGGGCCCCGATAGCCAGCGAAATGATAAACTCCTCGTCCATACGCACCCCCCTTGCGCGGCATCATACGCGGGCCCTGTCGCGCGATCAAACCCCGATCGCACTTGCCTTCCCGCCCGCGCCGCCTATCATCTCGCCATCAACGTGGAGATGCGCCATGAATGCAGTTCTGTTGCCGATCATCCTCTTCACCTTCATCGCCATGACCTCTCAGGCCCAGACCTCATTCGAGTCTGACGTCCTGCCCACGTCGGCAGGCGACCTGACGATCACGTTCATAGGCCACGGATCGCTAATGTTCGGCTTCGGCGGTAAGACCGTCCAGGTGGATCCGTATGGCAAGCTGGCGGATTACGCCGCACTGCCGAAAGCCGACGCCATCCTGATTACCCACGAGCACAGCGACCATCTGGATCCCGACGCCATCCGGACGCTCCGAACTGCGGACACCGTCGTCCTGGTCGCCCCCTGCTGCGCGGGCAAGATCGAGGGTGGGCTCGTGATGACGAATGGCGCGGTCCGAACGGTCCTCGGCATCAAGGTCGAAGCGGTGCCCGCCTACAACATCGTGAACAAGCGGGACAACGGCCAGCCCTTCCACCCCAGGGGCGCTGGCAACGGCTACGTCCTGACCTTCGGCGACAAGCGCGTCTATGTGGCGGGCGACACGGAGAACACGCCCGAGATGAAGGCGCTGACCGGCATTGACGTGGCCTTCCTGCCCATGAACCTCCCCTACACCATGACCCCCGAAATGGTG
>CAZJBP010000039.1:22667-23829 GCA_964544115.1 uncultured Victivallales bacterium
AAGATCCTGGGCGGCATTGATGGTCGATCCTTCGACCGCTTTCAACCCCAGCAGGTCCAGCGCCAGGTTGGCCGCATCGCCGTTGCGCACCGGCTGGGCCCCCGCGTACGGGGGATTGTCCGTCGGGCCAGGCTCCGCGCGGCTGGCCGGATTCATGCCGTACAGATCGGCACCGGCCTTGACGTGCGCGCCCCAGACGAAGAACGGGATCGTATAGTCCAGGGGATTGGTGGTGTCGCCATGGCCGTTCCCGTGGCCGCCGTGGTCTGCGGTCAGGATGACCACGGTCTTGCCTTTCAGCGCCGGGCTGTTCGTGACCATATGCAGGATGTTTCCGATTTGCGTATCCACGGCCTTCAGCGTGGTTGCGTAGACGCTGGCGGGATCGGTCGACCAGCCGGAACCGTGCCCGGCCGCATCCGGATCCTGGTAGTGGACGAATGCGAAATTAAACGGCGCGGCCTGCATCTGGTTGGTGAAGTCGGCGGTCAGCGCGGCGGCCGAAATGCCGGCGACGACCTTGTCGTAGTCGATCTTGTCCCGGCCGTTGTCCGGGCCCGTGCTGTCCGCGGCGCCACTGGTGGTGCTGAGAGATTGCTGGAACAGGCTGAACTTGGACTTGCCCGACCAGATGCCCGTGCGCAGCCCATGGTCATGCGCAACGTCAAAGCCGCTGGCAATGTACGCGCCCTTCTGGGTCGCGAACGTGTCCGTGGGCCCCGGATCGCCATTGGACGTCCAGTTGTGGCCCGCCGCGCCGTCGACCCCGCGGCTGGTCATCATCGTCACATGGTTCGGAAGCGTGACAGCAAAGTTCGCATCGTCCCGGGCGTTGAGCGTACCGGCCCCTTCAGTCTGGAACCGCTCGAATGTGGTCAGCTCGGTCGGAAGGCCCGGCTTCAGCAGCGGCGTGACGTACGCCGAACCCATGCCGTCCACGCTGATGACGATAACGTACTGCGCGTCGCCGTGTTCCGTCGGGGCGGGTGCGGCGAGGGTTATGGCACACGTCGCCAGAAGAACGGCTGCAGCGCGAAGGGCACAAGATCGAACGCGGTTCATTCCATGGCTCCTGATTGACGATCCGTCTTCCTGCACGGGTCGAGTGGGGGGAGAAGATTACCCCGCGGCCCGCACATTACAACCACGATCAACAGCCTGC
>CAZJBP010000040.1:0-23465 GCA_964544115.1 uncultured Victivallales bacterium
GCCATCCTGCTGGTCGACCACACCAACCTGCTGAGGAGGCGGGACGGCCTCGGCGCGCGCGAGGCCATCGAGGAGGCCGGCCGCCGGCGCCTCCGCCCCATCCTCATGACCACGCTCACCACCGTGCTGGGCCTGATTCCTCTGGCCCTGGGCCTCGGCGAAGGCGGTGAGGCCCAGGCCCCTCTGGCGCGCGCCGTCATCGGCGGGCTGACCAGTTCCACCTTGCTGACGCTGGTCTTTGTGCCGGTGGTCTACTCGCTGTTCGAGGAGGGGTGGCGGAAGAAGAGGAAGGTGTCGCCGTGACCATCACCCCGTCCATGCCTCTCCTTCTCCTGGCGACGCTCCTCGCGGCGGGCGCGGGCCCTGCCGACGCGCAGGACGCGACCGCCGCCGCCACCAACGGGCCGGGAACGCTCCGGGTTGCCGACGCCGTGATCATGGCGCTGAGCCGCAACCGTGCGCTGAGCGTCGAGCGGCTGACGCCGGACATCCGGCGCACGGCGGAGTCGGAAGAGCGCGCGGCGTTCGACCCCGTCCTGGCCGCCGACGGCTTCGTCCAGCCCGAGGCTGACGGCACGCTGACCTCCACCTCGACCGTCGACCGCGCCGGCGGAGGCGCAACGGTCCGCGAGCGCCTGCCCACGGGCACGGATCTGGCCGCGGGGCTGCGGACGGAGAGGGAGAAGGCGGGTGGCGACGCCGACCCCACGTACGGGACAACGGCTGAGCTGGGCGTAACACAGGCCCTGCTCCAGGGCCGGCCGGTGGCGGTCAACCTGGCGCGACTCCGGCAGGCCCGGCTGGATACGGCCATCTCGGAGTACGAGCTGCGCGGCGTGACCGAAACGCTGGTGGCGGACGTCGAGACCACCTACTGGGATGTCGTGCTGGCCGAGCGGCGCGTGGGGATCGTCGAGACCTCGCTGGACTTCGCCGAGCGGCAGCTGCGCGAGATCGAGCAGCGCATCCGCGTCGGAAGCCTGCCCGAAACCGAGCGCGCGGCCGCGCAGGCCGAGACCGCGCTGCGGCGCGAGGTGTTGATCAATGCCCGCGGCGGCGTGGCCACGGCCCGCCTGCGCCTGCTGCGGCTGGTGGACCCCGACGCGCTCGCCAGCCGGCGGCGCGACCTCGTGCTGGCCGACGGGCCCGTGACCCCGCGGGAGACGGCGGATCCGGTCGAACAACACGTGAAACTGGCGCTGCGGCGGCGCCCGGACATGAACCAGGCGCGGCTGGCCATTGCCCGCGGCGACCTGGAGGTCGTTCGCACGCGCAACGGCCTCCTGCCGAAGCTGGATGTGTTTGTCACGCTCGGACAGACCGCCTACGCCAACTCCTTCGACGATTCCGCCCGGGACCTCGACGGCAACGATCTCAACGTCAACGCGGGCCTCCGTTTTGAACTGCCGTTCGGCAACCGCGCCGCGCGGGCGCGCCACGGCCGGGCCGTGCTTTCGCGCGAGCAGTCGGACGAGGCGCTGCGCAACCTGGCCGACCTGGTCCGCGTGGACGTGGAGACGGCGCACATCGATGTTCTGCGCACACGGGAGCAGATCGACGCCACGGCCACGACGCGGCAGTTCCAGGAGGAGAAGGTCCGCGCGGAGCAGGCCAAGTTTAAAGTCGGCCGCTCGACGGCGCTGCTGGTGGCCCAGACCGAGCGGGACCTGGTCCTCAGCCAGTTGGCCGAAATCGAGTCCGTGGTGCGCCACCTGCAGGCGTTCGTGGCCCTGTTCCGCCTCGACGGCTCGATCCTGGAACGTCGCGGCATCGCCGCACCGGGGGCGGGGGAGTGACGCCGGTACAATCCATGCGCTGTCAGCGCTCGGCGCGGATGCGGTAGAACAGGACAGCGTTGGTCACGCCCATGTCTATGACGGCGTTGGTCAAAGCGGTGGGCGGTGGGAGGGCGAAGATTGCCGTCCATTGTTCCGTAGTGGAAACCAGGTCCTCCCGGCATTCGAGAATCTGCCACGCCTCGCGGCCGCCTTTCCAGTCGAGCCGGATACCGCCGAACTGTCGGCCGATTCGGATAAGCGAAAGCACGGAGTTGGCGTCATGGGGGGCGGTGTCCGAAACGTATTCGCCAATATTGGGCATGCCATCGGAATCAGGATCGCCTTTGGCGTCGTCCGACAGGAGGTTGAAAGATTGCGACGCTTCCCATCCGTCGGGCATGCCGTCGCCATCGGTATCGGCGATAGGGTTCAGGTGCTCGTAGCAGCCCATATCTACAGTCGGTGTGCCGTCGTTGTCACTGTCGAGCGGACGCGGGATACCGGCAAGATCGGAACCGGCCGGCATCAGGCCGTTGTTCCCGGCATCTACACCCGGCGATGTGGCCGCGAGACGATACGACGCGGTCAAGAGGGGATCGTTGGTCATGTTGCCCATCCCAGGAGCCAGTGGGACCGTGCATGTGTATGAGTAGGTGACGTTCGATGCCAGGGTCATGTAGTTGACCGCATTGCTCGCCGTGTTGCCATACACAATCGAGTTGGCGATAACCGCCTCCGTGTCGTATTGCCAGCCTCCGGCAAGATTCTGATCTGTGATTACGAACACGCCGCCTCCCGTTCGCAGCGCATCGTTCTCTGTGACCGTGGTGTTGACCACACGTCCGCCGCTCAGGCAGTAGATGCCCGCCCCATCTCCCGCCGCATTGCCGCGTATGAGAGATGTTTGGACCTCTCCGCCAAGCATGGTGAAAACGCCGCCGCCTGCGATTCCTGCCGTGTTGCTCGTGATTGTGCATCTGCGGGCCAGTGCCGAATCAACCAGGGCAATGCCGCCGCCAGCCGCCGCGAAATTATTGCGCAATTCACATGCTTCCGCTGCCACGCTCCCCCCTAACGGAAGAGAAAAGGCGGCAATTCCGCCTCCCATAACTTGCGCCGAGTTGTATTCCGCCAGGCATCTGACCGTGTTGCCCTGAAAATGGAGTATACCTGCGCCGATTGTCGCAGTATTCTCAACGAGTACGCATTCGGCCAGGTCACCACCCCAGTTGGCGATCCCGCCGCCCCACAGGGCGGTGTTCTGGAAGAGCGTGTTGCTACTTGCCGCGCCATTGCCCAGCAATAGGCCTCCGCCTAACATTCCGCCGTCGTTTCCGACAAACTCTGAACCCAGCACTCGCGACGAGCCATCGCCAAGACCCGAAATCGCCAACGGTGTGTCACCACCCGCAAGAAACGAGGACGCCGGGAACCCCAGCATGCATCCGCCCGCAACGCTGGCAGCGCTGTTGGAGTTGATATGACAGTTGACCATGTCCAGCGACTCCCAGACCAGGATGCCGCCACCGAGTGAGCCTGCGTGATTCTCAGAAACCGTGCTCTCCGTCAAGACGCCGCCTCTTGCGGCGGCGACACCCCCACCATATTGTGCGTCATTCCCGGAAACATGACAGTTGCGGACGGCTGCACCAAGGCTATCAAGCAGAAAGAAGCCGCCACCGCGGATGGCCGTGTTGTTGTTTGCCGTGCAGTTGCGGATGGTGTTTGACCAAGAGGCCATACCGTAAGGCACTCGCATCATATCCGGCCGACCAGGGGACGAGGACATATCCGGGGGAGTGAGCGTTCCCGGTCCGGAGGCAAGTTCAAGCAGAACATTCGATATGTTGTACGCGCCGGCGTACCAGTCCACCCCAGCCAGAGAATCGAGGAAGCCAAGGGTTGCTGTCATCAGGTTTGACACAGCCCCAACAGAGTTCGACAGGTCGCCGCAGAACGCGCCGCCGCCAGTGTCCGCGGAGTTGTCTGTAAAGACACATCCGTCCACAAGAAACCCACCGCCGTTCGGCGACACGGATAAGCCTCCGCCTGCCCACTCGGCTACATTGCCTAGAAACGTGCAGTTCGAAACGACGGCATCCGTCGCATAGACTCCGCCGCCGGCCCAAGCCTCGCAGTTGGCAATAAGACAGTCGGCGAGCGTATTACCCGCGCCCATCCACACGCCTCCGCCGTACTCGTTCGTACCGGCAAGTCCATTGGTGATCGAGAAGCCGCGTACCACGCAACCCGCCCCCGCCAGGAGCCGCAAACACCGGGTTGTGCGGCCTCCGTCGATCATGGTCACGGACGCGCCGGCAACGCTCTGCAGCGTGATTCCGTTCGTGATGGTGATTTCGTTGGTAACGGTGTAAGTCCCGTTTGTGATGATAACCACATGGCCGTCCCCGGCGACATCCACGGCTGCCTGGATGTTGGTGGCGGCGGTGGCCCAGGTGGAATAGGGCAAGGTGTGGGAGCCGGTCGGTGACACATAGTGGAAGCCCGTGTCGCCTGCAAGGATTGGTGCACCTGGCACCGTGTTCCATGCCCAATCGTGGATGTAGACTTCTGGATACTCGTCGTGCACGCTCATGGAGACCCAGCCGTAGTAGGTCTTGGCGTCTGTCTCGACCGTGACGCCCATGTAGCCGCGGTCGACACCTGCCCATGGGCCGGCACCCACAGGGCCACGATCCTCAGACACCGGGTTATTGTACTCGGCTAAAACCCCCGTTCCGACATCCCAGCGTTGCCCCGAAGACAAGTCCGATCCGATCCACACCCCTGCCGCCAGAGGGGCAATCGAAACCGACTTCCAGACCACCTCAGAGCCGCTGACCGTGCGTGCGGCGATGACTTCCTCAGCTTTGATCGAGTAGAAGACCTCCACATCGGGGGACCCATCTGAATTCATGTCGATGAAGTAGTCCGTCACGCTGGACCATGGAATCCAGATGTCCTTTGCACCGGACCAGACGATCGATCTGCTTCGGAGCGGGTCAGCAAGTGCCGACGGCAACATGCAGCACACAAGCAGCAACGTCAGGGCCGCCCCGTTCATTCGCGCGCCTCCTCACCATATCCTCTTGATCCGATAGAAACGCAGTGAATTCGTTGAGGCGGCTGCTTCGTCCCGCCAAATGATGTCCGGCGCGTTTGCGCTGATAACTCCACTGGTGGACCATGCATTCGTGCTCATCAGATCCGGCGTTGTCAGCACCTCATAGAGCCCGCCGACCACAGCCGGCCACTCCACCTCGATGTCCAACGAGTTGGTCGACGGCCGCACGATGTCCGTGATGTCAGGGGCTGGAGCATTCGTGGCTATGTTGCCGGTGATCACGATGGATACGTCCTGTACTCCGTTGCTCAACGAACCCTTGTGTGTCACGACAACAGTATACCAATCGTTCGATGGACTTGCCACGACAACCTGTTCGATGTTGTCGCGAATGTTGTCGCCCGTCGTCGCGGCGTTTGACGGGCTGACCGGATCGAGGATCCACGGCAGGTTCGTCGCGCTTCCATCGGGGGAAATCACGCGCAGATCGAGATCGTTAATGAGGCAGAGATTTGTGGGGTCCAGCGTGTTTGGATGCAGAGGAGCGACCGGGTCCGTCCAGCCGATCGTGACCTTGAGCGTGTTGCTTGCCGACGCCAGTGCGGGGAACTCTATCGTGTCCCCATCAAGAAGGGCAACTTCCTTGATGTGGGGCAAGGAGTTCGTTTCTGCATTGTCCTGAAGAACCTGTGCGGCGCGATGGGTATTCATAAGCCCCCAGCCGAACCTGTAGTCCGGCCCTACCGAGTCGCCTGCTTCATCCGCAGTATGCAGAACCAATGCTTTGAGAGTCGACGCAAGGTACGTGAAGTTCGTTCCGTAATGGTCCTGCGCAAGTCCAACCAACAGGGCAAGCGATCCGGCCACCGATGGCGTCGAGAAGCTTGTGCCAGAGACCGTCATGTAGTTGGCGTCATACCCGCTGTCAGTTGTGTAGAGAGATTCCCCGTTTGCGACGATGTCCGGTTTGATTCGACCGTCGTCCGTTGGACCACAGGAGCTGTATGCCTCCATCACGACATCCGTCGTGCCACCGTATCCGGCGGGGATGTCCTTGACCGCACCAACCACAAGGCAGTTCTTCGCAACGGCATATCCGCTCAGGCTGTCATAGCCGTCCTCCCCGCCATCGTATTGATCGTGCACCGTTCTGTAAATTGTGTAGACCCCATTCGACCACGAGTAGTGCGCGCGAGGCTGAGTCGCCTGTGCGTTGTCGTCTTTCTGATTGCCAGCGGCCCACACGGGGAGATGATACTGTGCTTCATAGACGAAGGAGTCAATGTTTGTGCAGAGACCATCATACAGGCCGAATAGATGGCTTTCATCCGCCGAAATGGCAATATCCCCGTACCACACTACGATCCATCCGTATTGCCAACCGGCCGCTTTCTCGTACGAGTGATTTGAAACAAGAAGACCGAGTGCAGCTTCCTGGGCCAGTTCGGGAAATTTGAGGGTCCAGTCCCTCGATATGAGACCGGCGTTTGGCGCCATCCCCTTGGCCGCCGCAGAAACGCCAGATGCCGCAATCGTGCCGGCGACTGCAGTCGCGTGCTCACCAACACTATTCGTATCGTGCTGAACGACTCGCCCTAACAGTTCCCTATGCGTCGTTCGCACCAATCCCTCATCCCATACGCCGACTGTCACATTGGAGCCTTCAAGAGAGAACCCGTTTGTTGCGGCGGGGTGCAAGGCAGCCGTGGAAATCGTGTTAGCCGCAGTCGCATTGCACGTGACGTCGTAAACGGGCAAGCCGCCCTCGATCGCCTGTAGCTCAAAGCGCCGCCCGTCTTCCGTCTGCCCTGATATCGGCAGGTTGTACTTCTCCGCATACCGTTCTGCTTCCAGGCGCTGCTCTGTCGCGGTCTCGCGCAAGGAATGGGCCATGCGAATCAGTTTGACCTTCTGATGCTTACGACGCAAATCCTGCGTAAGGCTCTTGCGGCGCTCGGGCTCGTACACGGGTGCCAGTTCTTCGAACGCCTTCAATTCCCACGCCGCCATATTCGGGATCTCTCCCTTGAAGAGCATGTTCGCCAGCTCCTCAGGGGTGACAAGATTGTTCTCGCTGAGCTGCGCCCACACCTCCTGCCGGTCTTCTGAAAGCGGCGAGTTCTGGACAAGGCCGCCTCCCGGCAAGCGGCCATGCTGCAGGACGTGCTGATACTGGACATCGTCAATCATGCCAGCCTCAAACATCCCCCGCCAGAGCTTCAGTACCGGGTCGGGCATAGCCGCGCCAGTGCCGTCGGCGGGAATCGTCTCCGCCGGATCTTCCTGGGCGAGTGCAACCATACAGCCGACCAGAGCGAGAACCGCGAGCAGTACAACCCGCGACCTGAGAAACAACATTCCTAACCTCATCGCGCGCCTCCCTCCTTCTGTTGAGCGCCCCTCTTCATCAGGAAAGAGGCGCGGACACCAGCCCACGCCCTACGGAGGGACCGCGAAGCCCCTTGGAGGAACATGAAACAGGAGCCGCGCCCGAGTGAGCGCGTTCCCGCATGTTCGTCCCTCCAACTGACACTTCGCGGTTTTCCGTAGGACCGAATCTTGCGATTACGCACACTCTGTGTTGTTCGTGCCGTTTCTAAATCGTTCGTGTCTCCCGTCATGGGCAGCCACCGAAAAGCGCCGCCACATATGCCCGAAGTGGGAACCTCTCGCGCGCAGATTGCAAGCTCTTTTGTTTCATCCGTGCGAAGCGGCGAAGCGGCAGCCGGCGACGCCCCGGAAGAGGCCCGCCGTCGTCCCGCTGACTGGACTATGGCGGGTAAACTCCGCACGCGTCGCGTGAGGCGACGCAAGGCCGGACTCCGCTTTGCGGAGAGACGGCCCGGCGCTTCGCCGGGTAGCCGCCGACCGGCCTTGCTGCGCTAAACGCGGGAACAAGCGCGCTCAGCCTCAGAGGGGCACGACGGCGGACGCGGCGCTACTTCGTTCCTGATGGAACTCGGCCCTCGCGCAGTTGCTTTTCAAGGTGATGCAGGTTTTGAACCAGTTGCACAAACGCAACGGCAGTGCGAAGGGCGGTTAGGAGCGTTATCGCACTGTAGGTCCAAAGGAATGCTAGCGTTGCATATGCTACCGAACTGCTACCCGTAGACACAATTGGGGACGTGAAGTACGTTGATCCAACGACAAGTGTTGTCAGACCGTAGGCGATCACAAAAGGAAGGAATGCCTTGTGTTCGAGAATTTGGCGTCTGGCTGTGTCGCCAGCGAAGGCTAGCAGCCCGAACGGCGCTCCGGCAAGAACGCCAAACCCCAGGATTCCCCCAACGATACTCTTTTCTACCACCCGGTACACTGCGACAATGAACTCCGTTACAGTGTGGCGGGAAAGAATGCGTTGACGATCCAGCACGAGCAGAACGGTAACGACCAGTGCAGCAAACACCAGTTCTTCCGCATAGGCACGTACCAGTGCCTTCTTTTTCTTCGTCATTGTCATTCGTGACTCGCGCGTGCGTCAAGGGGCTTGATTCGATTGATTTCATGCAACAGAGCCCCGATGTGTTCTCCAACGAGTAGCGGGTCATCGGTTGCTGTCAAACGACGCATCGTTTCCTTGGTGATTTGCAGCGTGCCTCTGGCGGCAGTGCGTCCATGAATCACGGTCTCTACCCCCCTGTCACGGACGCCGACCAGAATCACATCACCGTCCTTGTACCCGTCCTCTGCCAGGGAGATTGTTCTGTGCGCCCTCGACCCTTGCTCCACATTGATACCATTCGCGTCTTGGCGGTTCTGCATTTCTTGCGTGTACTCACGAATCCGGCTTTCGCTGAGTTCCTCATAGATGGCGCGCGTATACTCGGTAAGGTCTGGATTGGGAATGCGCACTTTTACCTTGAGTCGCGTAAGCTTTCTGAAAGACGTGAGCAGGGTCAGCAAGGTGCCGGGCTCGGGAACGGGCTCCAGCGAGAAGTGAGATTGATAACCGACCCGCCGCGCGGATTCCTCTGAGATACGGCGAAACGCCGCACGCCAGGCCGACCCCGAAAGCAATGTCCCATTGTGTTCCACCGCGACAAGGTGCCGGTGCATCCAGAAGTACAGACTCACTGAAGCTGCCAACGGTGGATTCAGTTCTGATCGTGCGGCCGAAACGCCGTCATCTGTCAACGTATCCCCAGCCTGCTCCTCCAACGCGCGAGCGAACAGGACGCGATGAACCGAATGTTCCGGCGAGTTGTCGCGCGTGACAAAGGTCTCGAACTGCCTAACACCCCACTTGCTGCGCGTTCGGCGCGCCGCAATTTCAATGTCGCGGTCCGGGTTTCCCATGGCGCGAAGCGTGGCGGAAATCTGCTGGTCGTTGGAAATGAATGAACCATCGGCCTCTGTTTCATTGTCCACAACGTTCAGCCTATACAGATCGAACTGAAATTTCTTCGGGTTCATGCGCTTTCCTTCCTAAATTGAAGCTTGCATCGAGGATTCACTGTCGAGTTTCCAGCCCGGCTGCCAGTCGAGAGTTCAGGTTCAGCAGTCGTTCCAAAATGTCAGCATCCGCGAGGTCTATGGGCCAGCCGTAGGCGGCGCAGACGGCGGCGTCAAGGGCGCGGTGGGCCAGGTCAAGCCATGTCGGGCGGTCGTTGTAGAGGCGGGTCAACGTGCGGGGTTTCTTGTCGCCGGGGTCTGTCCCGGCAAGCCAGGCGTCACGCTTGGCGACGAGTTCCCGCGCGGCGTCGGCGATAGCCGCGCAACGCGGATCGGTTGTCGGCTCCTGTCCCGGCGGCCAGGGCATCGGGAAGGTCTCAAAACTGGTGGTTGGCGTGTAGCGAGGACGGTCCTCGAGGGCCGTGCCGAGCGCCAGTGCCCATACTTCATGGATGTGTGAGTGCAAAACGCCGAAGAAGTAGTCGTCTTCACGGGCAAACACGATGGTGCTGTCGTTTGCCAGCACCTCACCCGATAGCCACACAAAGAGGCGGTGTTTTGAGTGTCGGGGTGTCGCAACATAGCGTCCCATCCCTGCCAGGGCATGTCTCATGCCGGGACGCGCTTCCGCGAACTGCCACCACTTGGCCGCGTAACTGGCCCGTCGGTTTTTCGAACGAATCGGGTAAACGGTCTGCCGCACATATTCAAAGGGCGCGCTGAATTGCGCCGCTTCTTCCAGCGGCATGAGGCCGAAGTCGATGGTCCAGTTTGTGGTGATGTGCCCAGTGATGTCTGCAGCTCTCATGAGTGGACGAACCACATCCGAGTTGGGGCGTCCGTTGGGATTGCCCGTCGTCCCGATGAAACAGGTGGCGGTTGTTTCATCGATGTCAAAGGGCGCCTTGGGCGATGGTCCCTGGAACGAGATTTCGGCGTTCTCCTTCAGTGCCACTGCGGTTGTGATGTCGGCGGCAACGGAGAGGTTGGGATTGATACTCGCGACCGTCCGCCCGTCGAGTGTGCGGGACTCCTCGCCGCCGCCATCAAAGGCGATCAGGCTTACGTGGACGTTTGCACCATCCAGAACCCAATCCTTGTCCGAAATCGCCCAGAAGATGTCCCCGGTCTGCTTGATGCGCTTCAAGACTTCGCGGTTTGCCCCGCCGCGTATGCCTTGGGTGGCGAGCAGGCCGGCGCGTTTGCAGGTGCCTTTTTCGATGTGGGCACGGGCTTTCTCAAACCAGTAGCAGCAGAGGTCGGCGAACGCCGGGATCCGGCCGGCGTACTGCCGGAATAGCGTGTCAACGTAGGCGTCGCCGAGTTCCTGCCGGATGCGGTTGCCGCCGAGGAATGGCGGGTTGCCGACAACGAAGTCTACCTTCGGCCAGTCCGGTTCCGCGGGGTTGGCTGGGTCGGAGAGGTCAAGAATCGCGTCCCGGCACTGGAAGTTGCCTTCCATCGGGCGGAGAATCGGTTCCTGCGGCGAGCCGAAACCGTTGAACCGAATCCATTGAAGCCAGCCGATCCAGACCGTCATTTGCGCCAGGTCGTAGGCGTAGGGGTTGACTTCGATGCCATAGAGTTGCCACGGGCCGACCAGCGGCAGGAACGAGCCGAGTCCCTTCTCCATCGAGTAGAGAATGACGGCCTTCTCCAAGTCCTTCAACTCCTGCAAGGTCACATAGAGGAAGTTCCCGGAGCCGCACGCAGGATCGAGAACCTTGACCGTCTGAAGACGGGCAAGGAATTGGTGCAGCATGCTTTCCGCCTCGCCGCGCGCCTTGCGCTGGGCCTGTGCGCTCAGTGGCTTCACGGGGGCTGCACCCGGCTTCTTCTTGCCGGTGGCAAGCAGGTTGTCAATGATTTGCCGGGCCTCGGCCCATTCCCGGAGCAGGGGCTGCATGACAACCGCCTCGACCAGCGTTTCAATATCCTCCTTGCCGGTGAAGTGTGCGCCGAGTTGGGAGCGCTTCGCCGGGTCCAGGCCGCGCTCGAAGAGCGTGCCGAATATCGAAGGGTCAACGGCGCTCCAATCCAGCCGGGACGTGTCGGCTATGCGTTTCACCTCCTCGGCAGTAAGGTCGGGGCACGCCGTGGAATCGAACAGGTTCCCGTTGAAATGCCGGATGCTCTCAAGGCCAAACTCGCCGCCCGTGGCCATTGCGTCAAACAACTGCCCGATGAACCGGCAGAACTTCTCAGGATCGCCGGCAGCTTTTTCCACGATGCGCGTGAAAATCTGGTCCGGCAGAAGGCCGATGTCCTCGGCGAACAAGCAGAACACAACCCGGTCAAGGAAGTGCGCGACGTGTGCGGAGTCCAGGCCGCGCTTACGCATGGACTCCGCAATGCCGGCGAACTGCTCCGCCGCGTCCTGGGTAATCGCCGCGCTGGTCTTGCCGGGGCGGAGTTTTCCGGGTCAAAGAACATGGCCCGGAGAATCTCCAGGTTGCGCGGCTCGCCGAGTTGGTCCAGCGTGATTTCGTAGGTCGCGGAAGCCGTCTTCGTGAAGTTCGTATGGATGACGATCCGCTCAAAGTCGCAGACCACGAGCAGCGGCGGGCTTTCGAGGGCATCGCGGTACAGAAGCAACTGATCGTAGGCCGCTTCAAGGGCCTTGTGCTTGCCCTTGTATTCCCAGCCGAAGAAGTCCTTCTTCCATACATCCGCGAAGCCGTCACCCCCGCCGTGCTTGGCCGCGCCCTTCTCAAAGCAGAACGTGGCGCCGGTGGGATCGACCTCGGCGGGCGTGGGGTGCCCAACCAGCCGGCACAGGTCAATGAAATGCTCCTGCGCGGCGGACCGCTCCTTCAGGTCGGATCGCTTCCACTTGGCTATGAACTCGGCAACCGTCACGGCGTTTCGTCCTCAGAACAGATGCCGCAGAATATAGCGGAACGTCCACCGATTGCGAGACTGTTGAAGCGAAAGAACCCCTCGGCAGGCTCAGGGCAGGCAAGATTGCTTCAACTCTCTTACACTCCCCTACTCCCCTGTCAGCAGCGCTTCGGCGCCGGCGTGGGGCGGCGGGAGGACCAGGGGCGTCACGGGCCGCTCGATCATCTCGATCGCCTTCCAGCGGCCGCCGCGCCAGCGCCAGAGGAAGCCGAGGGAGAGGACGATGACGTAGACCATCAGCCAGAACCACGCCGCCAGGATCCCGCCGCCGGCCCACAGGATCACAAACTCCCCCGGCAGCCAGAACAGCCACGCCATCACGGCGAAGTAGATCATCACGAAGCGCGTGTCGCCAGCGCCCTTCAGCGCGCCCGACAGCACAAGGTTGATCGTGTCGAGCAGGCCCCACCCCGCCATCATCAGCAGCATCCACCGGCCCAGCGGCACCAGCGCCGCGGCGTCCACCCCGCCCCGGCGGGCGCCGAAGAGGGCGAAGTAAGCCTCCGGCAGCAGAACAAAGCTCGCGCCGATAACCGCCATGTAAATCCAAGCCACCTTCAGCGACGTCCAGCCGGCGCGCTCGGCCAGATCGCTGCGCCGACCGCCCTGGTACTGCCCGACCAGGATCGAGGCCGCGGTTCCCATGCCCAGCAGCGGCATGAACGCGAGGTTGTTGATGCTGAAGGCGATGTTGCTGGCCGCCAGGGCCGGGCCTCCGAGCCGCCCGGTCAGCAGGACAAACAGCGCAAAGGAGCCCACGTCGCTGAAGATCTGCAGCCCCGACGGCAGCCCGAACCGGACCAGCCGGCCCATGAGCCGCAGGTCCGGCCGCCAGTGCGTGCGCGTGCCGTGCGTGGCATGCAGGCCGCGGCCGAGATAGATCCAAAGCAGGAGGGCCGGCTGGACGGCCCCGGCGATGGCCGTGGCAATGGCCGCCCCGGCGATGCCCATCCGCGGCAGGCCCCACGCCCCGAAGATCAGCGCATAGTCGAGCACGAGGTTGACGACGTTGGCGGCCACGGTGGCCCACATGTTCGTCATCGTGTCCCCGCGGCCGGTGAAGAACCCCGAGACCGCCGCCCCCAGCGGAATGCTGAGGCTGCCGATCATCAGGATCGTGAAGTAGGTCAGCTCGGCCTCCAGCACCGCCGGCGGATGCCCGCTGAGGCGCAGGATCATCCGGCCGAAGGGAATCAGAGCCAGCATGGCCGGCCAGGAGAGCAGGGACACCCACAGCCCCTGGGCCGTGGCCCGGCTGCACCCGGCCGCATCCCCGGCGCCATGGTATTGCGAGACGAACGTCCCGGCATAGCCTGCGAGGGACATGAACAGGCAGATCAGCGTGAACGAGAGGATGCCGGCCGGGAGGGCCGCCTGGATGGCGATGTCATCGTACCACGCAAGGAACAGACGGTCGGTGAACTGCATCAGCGTGAACGACGCCATGCCCACAATCAACGGGAGCGCCACGCGCAGCGTCTCGCGGTAGCCGCCCGGCCTCAGCCCGCCCGGCCCTGTCTTCACTTCGTCGATCATAGGATCGTGAGCCTCACCACCGTTGCGCCCCACCCGCCGGCTTCTGCGGGCGCAAGGGCAAAGCCCGCCACTCCCGGGGTTCGCCGGAGGATGGCGTGCACGCTTTCGCGCAGCGCCCCGGTGCCCTTGCCGTGGATGATGCGCACGTCCAGAATGCCCCGCGCGCGGCATTCCTCAAGATACGTCGGCACCAGGTCGTGCACGTCGGCCGGGCGGAACAGGTGCAGGTCCAGCACGCCGTTAATCGGGAGTTGCACCGGTTCGTCTTCGTCCATAGCCTTGGGGAGGAGACTACCGCGGAGTCGCGGGACAGGCAAGCCGGGCGGCGGGCTCCCCCTCCGACCGCAAGGAACAGCGACATGAACGTTCTCGACCTCAGCAACCGTCCTCAGTACCGGCCGCCGGCCGAGGCCGACAGCCTGATCCTGCAGATCGACGTGGGGTGCCCCTACAACCGCTGCACCTTCTGCGGGATGTATCGCGGGGTGCGCTACCGCCGGCGCCCGATGGAGGAGGTCACGCGCCTGATCGAGGCGGAGGCCCGGTACGCCGACGGGATGCGCCGCATCTTTCTGGCCGATGGTGACGTCATGCGCCGGCCCGCAGCTGAACTGCTGGCGATCCTCGCCGAACTGGGCCGCCAGTTTCCCGACCTGGCCCGCGTGAACACCTACGCGACCGGTTTCGCCATCGCCGCAAAGAGCGACGAAGACCTGCGCGCGATGCGGGCGCTGAAGCTGCACACGCTGTACCTGGGGCTCGAAAGCGGCGACGAGGCCATCCTGCGCGCCGTGCGCAAGGGCGAGGATGCCGCCACGATGATCGCGGCCGTACAGCGGGCTCAGGCCTGCGGCCTGCGAGCCTCGGTGATGGTGCTGCTGGGGCTGGGAGGCGCGGAGCGGACGCGGGAGCACGCCGAGGCGTCCGCGGACGCGCTCAACCGCATGCAGCCGCGCCTGCTGTCGGCGCTCCGCGTGGTGCCGGTGCCGGGCACGGAACTGCACGACGACGTCACGGCGGGCCGCTTTGCCCCGCTATCCGAGCGGCATGTGGTGGAGGAGCTTCGGGCAATCGTCAGCCGGCTGGAGCTGGCAAACACGGTCTTCCGCGCCAACCACGCCTCGAACGTTGTCCCGCTGGAAGCGCGGCTGCCGCGTGACAAGCCCGCCCTGCTGGCGCAACTGGACGCGGTGCTCGCGTCGGGCGAGTTGGACGAGGCCACACCCGGCCGCCTGCCGCTGTGGCTGTGATGCCAGGTTCGTGCGCCGCCCGATCCATGCTTTCCACCCTACGGCGCACCGAACGCGTCGCTAAGCAACGCCCTGTTCGTGTTGCCTCCTCCCAGTTCTGCATTCCGGACATTCGGGCAATCTCACACCTGGAGGTCGAAACGAACGACCGACTACTCCACCGAGTAATTGGCCAGGTTGGACACAAGTTCGCCACGGAGAATAGGAATCAACTCGTTGTTAGCATTCTTGTATGTCCCACCTTCTGCGACGACGATGTAGCGAATAGTGTGTTGGCCGGGAGCACACTTCACGCTATCGGGCAAGGTAATCGTCCATTCTTCAGGAGTTTGGCAGGTCCATTGTGCGGCCCATCCGCCAATGTATTCGGGCTTTCGTTCCGGCAGTGCGACCTTTCTTCCGTCAATTTCGATGATCACATTGTCTCCGATACCGTTGGATGGCATCCGCCAACAAACGGGTTCATCCGAAACATTTACGGCTTGGAGGTGGAACCGCATCGGTTCTGTGCCCTTGAATACGGCTCTGGCGGGCCGGACCCTCATCTTCACGCCGCCGGTGACCGCGCCATATGCCGTAGTTGGTGGCACATCTTGGTCTTTGAAGTCGTCAGAGAGAACAAGGGTCTCGATTCCATGATCTGTAAGAACGCAAAGTGAGAGCCGCGTGATGGGCTGCGCAAAGCGGCTGTGCTTGCGAAACCGTCCCTCGATGACTGCGCCGGTCTTGGGAATCTCGACCCACAGGGCAATCCCGCTCCGCGTATCGCTCTGCGGAAGCCGAACGGCGTCGAGTTCAACGGCGGAACCATCTTTCGCAGCGCCTTCGACCCGAGCAAGCTGAGCGTATTTCTCGGGGTCTTCCTTGCCGCTGGCACGGTCAATCGTGCCGGGAACACGTACAGTTCCCCCATTTGCCGGCAGCAGTTTCAACCGGAAAAGAGTCCAGCCGTCTTCCTCAGCCGTGCAATCAATACCCGAGAGAAGGAGGGTCCTCTCATCCGGGATAGTGTCAAGATTCTCGGACCTCGCCTGCTGGACGGGCAATGCCTGCCATTTCTCGAATCGGCCTTCTGATCTCCAGACACCAAACGGCGCTTTCGGATCCGCCAAAGCGTAAGACACTTCAATTTCAAGTTCGCCGTCAAGCGCTGGAACACCCTCTGCAAACGAGGTCACCCATACATAGGAGGCGCGCGGCGGCAGCAGAAGCTGTCCGCCGCACCCTTGAAGGTTGGCACGACCGTGGAATGCCGTCCACGCTTCCATTTGGGTTCGCGCACAGCCGACAGACAACTGACCTGTGGTGTAATCCTTCACCAGGTACGACGGATCATTGGAACGTTGCCCCGAGTCGGTGACGGGTTGTCGGACGGTCGAGACGACAGCCAAGGGATAGAGCAGGGAGTCGTCCTCTGAGTTGTTCGTAACTTCGACAACCAGTTGGAACGGCCGATTGGCCGTGATCTTACTCGGTCTTGTCTTGACGCGTATCCCCACAGGCGGCTGTGGGAGCTCCTCGATCCTTCCCACGGCGAGCATTACCGCCGGGCCAGGATTCATTGGCTGTGTCCCCTTGGTGACTTCGACACGAACGAGCCGGTCCTCGTACTTCGCAAGCTTCGCGTGGAGATCCGGATGAACAATGAAATAGAGGTAGTGGCCCACGCCCCAGCGATCCTGGTGGTAGACACCTTCAAACACACCTTGGGTGCGGGCCATGTCCGCGAGCGCGTTGCTTTGAAGGGACAGACACATAATGAGTAGCGCGGAAAAGTGTGGTCGTCGGATCACATCTGTAAAACGGCCGGTCGTCATGTTCTCAAACACGCCATTTCATTCCAGCGCCACCACGTGTATCAGACGGCTTGATTTCGTTAATGAAGGGATCCGCACCCAAGGGCACCCCGAGCACGGCAAGCCGTCGCCGATTTCGGGATCAAGGTATTGTCTTGGTGCTGAGGAATCAAGGGTGGGATCGGCGGGGCGGAATCGAATGGCACTCACGTCAGAGAGCATTCCCGCCTTAATCGTAATCCTAATCTTGCTCTTAATCCGCTCGTGGAGAATGGATTACGATTAAGATCAAGATTAGGATTCGGACCCGGATGAGGCGGGCGATGAAGCTCCTTCTCGCAGATGCGCCCTTCCGGGGGAGTTCCATGCTTTTCCTTCGGCCGTCGGGCGGGTAAGGTCGCGCTCCATGGGCACTTCAGGGCCATCGCTATTCAGTGGACCGCGCCGCAACCTGTCGCTGTTCGTCGTCGCCATCGTCCTGACCGGCGCCGCGGGCGGCCTGTACGAGACGATCTTCAACAACTACCTCAACGACGCCTTTGCGATCAGCGCCGTCACGCGCGGCCGGCTCGAGTTCCCGCGCGAGCTGCCGGGGTTTCTGACGGCGCTGTTCGCCGGATTGCTGTTCTTCGTGCCCGAGGCGTGGATCGGGGCCGTGGCCGCCCTGGCGGTGGCGGCCGGGATGTTCGGGATGGCGATCTGGGGCATGCACTGGGGCCCGATGGTGGGGTTCATGGTGCTGTGGAGCTGCGGCGCGCACCTGTCGATGCCCGTGCGCTCCTCGCTGGGGCTGGCCATGGCCACGCGCCAGTCCACCGGGCGGCGTCTCGGGCAGATCGCCGGCGCGGGAACGGCGTCGGCCCTGATCGGATGCGGGCTGGTCTGGCTGATCTTCCGCGCGTCGCCGGGTGCGTACCGGCTGGCGTTCGCGGTGGGCGGCGTGCTGGCGGCGGCGGGGGCGGTGGCCTACGCGCTGATGAGGATGCCCGACGCGCACCTGCGCCGCCCGCAGTTCGTGTGGCGGCGGGAGTACCACCTGTATTACGTCCTGGCGGTGCTGTTCGGCGCGCGCAAGCAGATCTTCATCACCTTCGGCCCGTGGGTGCTGGTCCGCGTCTTCAACCAGCCGCCGGAAGTCTTCGCCGTGCTCGGCATCGCCGGGGCGCTGGCGGGCATGGTGTTCCAGCCCTGGCTCGGAGTGGCGATCGACCGCTTCGGCGAGCGCCGGGTGCTCATGGCCGACGCGGTGTGCATCCTGGCAGTGTGCCTGGGGTACGGGTTCGCCGACCGCCTCCCGACGCCGCGGCTGGCGCTCTGGCTGCTGTATGCGTGCTATGTCGGCGACATGCTGCTGTTCGGGGTCAACATGGCGCGGGCGACCTACCTGTCGAAGATCGCGGTCCGGCGCGAGGACATCGCCCCCTCGCTCGGGCTGGAGGTGACGGTCAACCACATCGTCTCGATGAGCGTGCCGACGCTGGGCGGGCTGGCCTGGGCGCGCTGGGGACACGCCTCGGTGTTCCTCGGGGCCGGCGGCGTGGCGCTGCTGATGCTGCTGTGCACGTCGCGCATCCGGCTGCCTGCGCCGCGCTAGGCGCGCGCGCCGCCGGTCAGGATAGGACCTCGCAGGGCAGGCGCTCCAGGCAGGTCCGGATCACCGGGCCGATGTCTTCCGCCACGTAGGCGCGCCACGCGGCGCGGACGGCAGGCCAGTCGGCGAGGCTCTTCTCGGCGGCCTGCAGAGCCTGGGCGACGTAGGCGCGCAAGTCGATGTCCGCGCTGCGCAGGGCCGCGGCGGCCGTCACCTTCGCCCCGGCCGCGTCGCTGCCCAGCGTCTTGCCGGCCAGCACCGGATCCCCGTAGACGTCAAGGATATCGTCGGCGAGCTGGTACAGAGTGCCGATCGTATAGCCCGCCTCGCGCAGCGCGAGCCTCAGGCGCGGATCCGACCCGGCGCCGCCGAAGCCCGCGAAGGCAAACAGCGATCCGGTCTTCCGCCGGGCCAGGCTCACGCAGGTGTCCCAGTCGGGCGCCGCGTCCTGCAGGTGCAGCTCCTGCTCAGCCTCGGCCTCGCACATCTCGACCGAAACGCGGATGAACTCCCGCAGCAGCGCATCGTCGTTCCGCTCCTGGACCAGGAGGAAGGCGCGGCAGACGATCAGGTCACCCAGGAGGATCGCGCTCTTCATCCCGTTCTCAACCCAGAAGGCCGTCTCGCCGCGGCGTATGCGCCCGTCGTCGATCACGTCGTCATGGAGCAGGCTCGCCGCATGCAGCATCTCGACCGCCGCGGCGGCATCCAGCCGGACCGCCTCGGGAACGCCCGCGGCCGCGCCCACCCGCAACACGAGGCGGGAACGCAGCATCTTGCCCCCGGCGATCCATCCCGGAGGGACGTCGGCCTGCCGGCCGATGGCATTGCGGCCCAGGCTCTTCAGGACCACCTGGCGGACCCCTGCCAGCTGACGGTCTATGGTATGGTCGTGCGCCATGCAACTCCCTGCCGGACAGGCTCCCCGGCCCCCGACCGCCGGTCCTTCTCGTCCGACCACGCAGGTCTCCAACAGTACCGGACTCAGAATCCCCTCAACAGAGGACAAAACTACTCATCATGGGATAAATGCAAGGATATTTGAACGCACGCCGTGAGGCCTTTCAGGCGCGGCGGCTGCGCCACTCGCGCGGCGTCAGCCCCGTCTTCTGGCGAAACCGGCGCGCGAAGTAGCCCGGGTCATCATACCCCACCTTTCGAGCCACCTCGGAGACGCGCAGGGTGAGGTCGCCCAGAATCTCCTTGGCCGTCTCGATGCGCCGGTCCGAGAGAAAATCAGAGAAGCTCTGCCCCATGTGCTTGTGGAACAGCGTGGAGAAGTGGTTGGGGCTGATCCGCGCGGCCGCCGCGATGTCCGCCACGCTGTAGGGCATGCTGGGCCGGCGGCTGACGGTGTTGGCGATCACTTCGACCACCATCGGCCGGCCTCCCCGGGCCGCGGGCACCACGGCCTGAACCTCGCCGCACCGGGCCTCCGGCAGGGACCGCTGCAGGTCCCGCGTGATGGCGGCGCGGACCTCCGCCTGCGTGATGGGACGCTCGGCCGGCGGAGGGCGGCTCTCCGCCATCATCTGGGCCCGGACGAGGCGCACGGACTCCCCAGCCACCTCCATCAGCACCATCGCCTGCTGCACCTGGCGGTCGTCAAGCCGGGGCAGCTCATGGAACGCCTTCACAAGCTGCGCCGGCGGCAGGTTCAGCTTCTTGGCGCGCAGGCGGACCTCTTCGGTCGCCTGCGCGGACCCGCCGCGCGCGAAAATGCAGGTGCTGAGGACGGCAAAGCACTCGCCCTTCTCGGGGCACCCCGCCGGCGTGATCAGGACCGAGGCGCCGGCGTGGCACACCTGCTCCATCGGAGCACCGTGACTGCAGGCGGCGACGGCCATCAGGATGTGGCACATCCGGCAGTGCTTGGCGCCTTCAGGGGATCTCTGCACCGCCCGGCAGAAGTCCGAGTGCTCGGTCCGAACGGGCGCATACTGCCCCCATCCGTCAGCCTCCGGCGCGACGATGAGCAAGCCCATCCCGTACGTCTGCTCCGCCAGGCGGTTGAGCTTCTCGAGGATGGGAAGCCTTACCGCCTGGGCGGCTGGATGCGAGCCGGATTGCCCGGATGACGTGACCATCCGCGAGAACTCCTTCACTCAGGGGATTCTTCTCTCCAAAAACGTATAACTGTCCTATTGTCCCAGAATCCGCCTGTGTGTAAAATGCATTTCTTTAAGGGGGTTCCTGATGGAGCGAAAGCGGTTAACGCCGGTGGTCCTGGTCGTGGACGATGACGAAGACTGGCGCAGTTTTGCGCAGGAAGTGCTGGAGCCTGACTACACGGTCGAAGTCGCCGCCAGCGGCAAGGAAGCCCTGGCCGCCGTGCGCAACCACGCGCCCGACCTGATCATTCTGGACGTCATGATGCCCGGCGGCCTGGACGGGTTCGGCACGCTGTGCGAACTGCGGAAGAACGCCGCCACCCGTGCTATTCCGGTCATCATGCTGACCGGGGTCAACGCCGCCATGGGCACGAGGTTTGACCGGGAGGAACTGGAGCGCTACCTGGGCGTCGCGCCTTCGGCATTCCTTGAGAAGCCGATCCCCCCCGCTGATCTGATCGCCGAAGTTGCGCGCCTCCTGAGCGCGTAGGGTGGACGGACGGGCTGCGGCACCGTCCCGAGGGAACCTGCAGCCATCCCATCGCCGGCGCTCTCCGCCGCCACGCCACCCGTCAGGAGTCCGTCTCGATAAAGTCGCGGCTGCGCGGGTCGAGCTGCGCGACGTCGGGGATCTCGTACGTCATGCCGTGGACATCGGCAAACAGGATGTGACCGCCGGGCAGATGGCGGATATCGCCGCGGTCCTTGACGTGGATCGTCTTGGGCCCGCGCGCGGTCTCCAGATCCCAGGTGGTGACCCCGTGGCGGGAGCGGACGTTGACGATCCGCGTGACGCGCGTGGCGAAGTACGCCAGGTCGAGTTCGGCCTCAAGGATGGCCCGCGATTCCTCGGCGAGGCCGGCCGTGTCGGCGAGGATCCCGATCTCCCGGTCCTCCTCATTCAGCAGGAAAATCCAGCGGTGCGGCGCGCTGAGGGGCAGCGCCCGGAGGGGCCTGACGGGAGCGTGGGTGACGCCGCCGAGCGTCAGGCACAGCCGCCCGAACGGGTCGAGCGTGAACGTGGCCAGGGCGGGATCGAGCAAGGGCGCGTCGGCGATCATCGGAGAGGATGGCTTGTCCGGCATGGCGATCAGGCTCCCCTTCAGCCGCCCACGGCGACGATTTGCGAGGTTCGGTTCTGGATATCCACGAGCCGCTTGAACAGCCCGTCGGGCTTCGCCAGCAGCTCCTCGTGCGAGCCGATCTCGGCGAGCCAGCCGTGCTCGAGCACGACGAGCCGGTCCGCGTTGCGCAGCGTCGAGAACCGGTGGGCGATGGCGATGGTGGTGCGGCCCTTGACCAGCCGCTCCATGGCCTCCTGCAGCGTCGCCTCGGTCTCCGCATCCACGCTGGAGGTGGCTTCGTCGAGGATAAGGATGCGGGGGTTCTTGAGGATCGCGCGGGCGATGGAGAGACGCTGGCGTTCTCCGCCGGACAGGCGCTGGCCGCGCTCGCCGACCAGGGTGTCGTAGCCCTCGGGCAGGCGCAGGATGAAATCGTGCGCGTTGGCGGCGCGGGCCGCGCGGATGATGTCCGGGACGGAGGCGTCCGGATTGCCGTAGGCGATGTTCTCGGCGATGGTGCCGTGGAAGAGGTACGGATCCTGGAGCACGACGCCGATCTGGCGGCGGAGGCTGTCGAGCGTGACGTCGCGAAGGTCCCGGCCGTCGATGAGGATGGCCCCGCTGTCGACATCGTAGAAGCGGCAGAGCAGGTTGATCGTGGTGCTCTTGCCGGCGCCGCTCGGTCCGACCAGTCCGATCATCTCGCCCGGCTGGACCGTGAAGCTGACGTCCTGCAGGACGGGCTCCCCGGCCTGATAGCCGAACGTGACGTTCCTGAACGTCACCTCGCCGCGTATCTCGGGGCAGGCGGCCAGGCCGGCGGGGTCGGCCACGCTGGGCTTCATGTCGAGCACGTCGAAGATGCGCTGGGCCGAGGTGGCGGCGCGCTCCATGCGCTGGCTGAACGACCCCAGGTTGTTCAGGGGGCCGTAGAAGCGCCACAGGTAGCTGATGAAGGCGATGAGCGTGCCGACGCTGACGGCCTGGGGCGCGGTGATCGCCTGATAGCCGCCGCAGGCCCAGACGAGGATGAAGCCGAGCGAGGTCACAAAGCCCATGGTGGGGTGAAACGTGGCGAAGCTGCGGGCCGTGCGGATGCTGGCGTTCATGAAGCTCTCGCTGCGCTCGGTGAAGCGCCCGGCCTCGCGGTGCTCCTGGGTGAACGCCCGGACCACGCGGGCGCCGGGGATGACGTTGGACAGCAGGGCGCTCATGCCCGCGCGCTTCCGCCACAGGGAGTGGTACAGCTTGCGGATGCGGTGAAGGAAGCGGCGCGTCAGGAAGAAGACCAGCGGGGCGGGAATCAGCGTGATCAGCGCCAGCGTCGGGTTCATCGAGAACATGATGACCAGGATGACGCTGACCGTCATGACGTCGCGCACAAGATCCTGAAGCCCCTCGGCAACGAAGTTCTGGAGGTTGCCGGTGTCGGCGCTGACGCGGTCCATGATCCAGCCGGTCTGGTGCTGGTCGTAGAAGTCGAGCGAGAGGGTCTGGAGGTGGTTGTAGACATCCGTGCGGAGGGTGTGGACCAGGTGCTCGCCGAGCCACGCCATGAGCCAGGCGCGGGTGCCGGAGAAGACGGCGCTGAACAGGTGGATGCCCATGAGGGCGGCGATGATCCAGGCGAAGAGGCGGAGGTCGGCCTGGGGGATCACGCGGTCCACGAGGACCTTGGTCAGCAGCGGCTGGACCATCTCCACGGCCGTGATGAACAGCATGAGGATGAGCGCCCCGCTCATGGGCAGAAGGTACGGTCGGGCGCGGGCCAGCAGGCGCAGCAGCAGGCGGCCCTGGTCCAGGCAGTCCGGGCAGCACCCGAGCCGCTTGGGAATCGGCCGGTTGCATTTCGGGCAGTGCTGGATCTCGCCGGCGCCGCCCGGGCCGCCGCCACGGTGACGCCGCCCGTCCGAGGGCCCGCCGCCTTCGGCCGGCGGCGAGGGCAGGCGGGCGTTGAGCTTCTGCAGGGCGGATTCGTAGGC
>CAZJBP010000041.1:0-23183 GCA_964544115.1 uncultured Victivallales bacterium
CTTAATCGTAATCCATTATGCACGAGCGGATTAAGAGCAAGATTAAGAGTACGATATTAAGACGGCAAAGACGCCTAAGTAGGCGCGATCCGAATCGGAAGATAATACAATTATGTATCAAGTCGGAGGAATCGATACGGGAGTGTTCGTGCTTTAGAGGATAACGCATCAAGCAGATATCGTCAGTATATTACACAATCATTTGTGCTGTAGGTACTTGCCAAAGTCATTCATCACATGGCACGCCAGTTGCGAATCCTATTCCGCGTGTTCGCCGCATGGTGTGTGCGGACATGAAGCAAAGGAAGGTGTGAGATGCGCAGGTGGTTGGCAGTGTTGGCAGTGGGGTTGGTTCCGTTGCTAGGTCTGGCGCAGACGGAGACCCCGGCTGCGCCAGCTCCGGTCGTGAATTCGGGAGACACAGCATGGGTTCTGGTCAGCACGGCGCTGGTCCTGCTGATGATGATCCCGGGGCTGGCGTTCTTCTATGGCGGGTTGGTTCGGAAGAAGAACGTGCTGTCTGTCCTGATGCAGTGCTTCCTGATCATGTGCCTTCTCAGCCTGCAATGGGTGCTGTTCGGATACAGCCTCGCCTTCGGGCCGGACGTCAAGGGCCTGATCGGCAACCTGAGCTGGGCCGGGCTTAAGTCGGTGGGCGCGGAGCCGTTTACCGGTTACGCAGCCACGATTCCGCACTCGGCGTTCATGATCTTCCAGATGATGTTCGCCGTGATCACGCCTGGGCTGATCATTGGAGCCTTTGCGGAGCGCATGAAGTTCTCGAGCTTCTGCGTGTTCACACTGCTGTGGTCCACCCTGGTGTATGATCCGGTCGCTCACTGGGTCTGGGGCCTGGGCGGCTTCCTGTCCCGGTTTGACGCGGACGGCAACCTGCGTAAGGGTGCGCTGGACTTCGCGGGCGGCACGGTGGTGCATGTGAACGCCGGTGTGGCGGCCCTGGCCTGCGCGCTGGTCCTCGGCAAGCGCAAGGGCTATCCGGACAAGATGTCGCCGCCGCACAACCTGCCGTTCGCGGTGCTGGGCGCCGCGCTGCTGTGGTTCGGCTGGTTCGGGTTCAACGCCGGCAGCGCGCTGGCGGCCAACGGGCTGGCGGTCAGCGCCTTTGTCGTCACGCACATCGGCGCCGCGTCCGCCGGCCTGACCTGGGCGGTGCTCGACTGGCTGCTCAACAAGCGCCCGACGGTGCTGGGCATCATCACCGGCTCGGTGGCCGGCCTGGTGGCCATCACGCCGGCCTCGGGCTTCGTGAACGTGGCGGGCGCGTTTGGCGTCGGCATCGGCGTCTCCCTGATCTGCTACGCCTTCGTGTCCTACGTCAAACCGAAGGTCGGTTATGACGACTCTCTGGACGCCTTTGGCGTGCATGGCATCGGCGGCATCTGGGGTGCCCTCGCAACGGGGCTCTGGGCCGTCAAGTCGGTCAACGGGGAGGAAGGCCTTTTCGCCGGGAATCCGGGGCAGCTGCTCATCCAGTTCAAGGCGGTAGCGATCACGGCGGTGTTCTCGTTCGTGGCCACCTGGATCCTGCTGAAGGTCGTGGACGGCATCATGGGTCTGCGCGCCACGGACCACAGCGAGCGCATCGGGCTTGACCTGAGCGACCACCGCGAAACCGGCTACACCATGATCGACTAGGGAACACTCAAGACAACAGAAGGAGAGAAAGACCATGAAATACATCATCGCAGTCATACAGCCGGACCGTCTTGACGACGTGCTGGAGCAGCTCACGGAGAAGGAGATTCATCTCGTCACGGTCACCTCCGTGATGGGGCGGGGGCGCCAGAGGGGCATCGCCACGGTCTACCGGAGCCACAAGGAGGCGGGCAGCCTGCTGAAGAAGGTGAAGCTGGAGATCGCCGTGAACGACGCCTACGTGCTCCCGACGATCGAGGCGATCAAGACGGGGGCGCGCACGGGCGAGGTTGGCGACGGGAAGATCTTCGTCCTCGACCTGAAGGACTGTGTGCGCATCCGCACCGGAGAGACGGGCGGAGTCGCGATCGGATAGAGAAGCGGCCCTCTTCGCGCGACCCGCCAGGCGCGCGAAGAGGGCGCGATGTGCAACAGAGGTAAGGTGTTTCCAGAAAGAGAAAGCAACTGAGGAGAAGGTCGATGAAGTCGTATGCGAACATGAAGCGGGTCTTGGCAGGACTCGTTGTGGGTGGGGCGGGAGCTTTGGGGTTTGCGGCGGAAGACATCACGGTGGGGGCCACCGCCGACGTGAGCGCGCTATCGGCGTACGTCTGGCGTGGCCAGGTCCTGAACGACGAGGCGGTCATTCAGCCCGCGGCCACGATCACCAAGGGCGGCTTTGCCGTCAACACCTGGGGGAACTACAACCTGACGGACGAGGCCACGGGCGATAGCGGCGTGTTCTCGGAAGTGGACCTGACGGTATCCTACAGCCGGACCGTGGGCCCGGTCGGCCTGGGGGGCGGGGTGATCGAGTACCTCTTCCCGAACCAGACGCTGGTGACGGCGGACGGCACGGGCGTGGGTTATCCCGGAACGAGGGAGGCCTACCTTAGCGCCAACCTTCCGGGGCTGCTCATCGTGCCCTCGCTGGCCGTGTACTATGACTTCGATGAGGCCGACTCGTTCTACGGGCTGGCCTCCCTGGGCTACAGCACCAAGCTGGGCGAAACCGTGAACATGGGCCTGAGCGCCTCCCTCGGCTACGGGGCGAGCGACTACAACGCATTCTACTTCGGCGTTGACGACAGCGCGTTGAATGATGCCAACTTCGGCACATCGCTGACATGGAGCCCCTGCAGTTGCCTGTCGCTGACTCCGGCGTACCAGTACACCATGCTGGTGGATTCAGACATCGAGGATGCCGCCGCGGGGCTGTACAAGGACAAGGACCAGCACCTTGTAAGCGTAAAGGCGACGTATACGTTCTAGTCGCGTATCACTTGCCGCCGGGAGCGCCGTCCACAACGACGCTCCCGGCGGTCTGCCTCTGAAACTATGGTGAGGGGCAGGAGGGGGGGGCGACGTGAGGATCCATGTACTACAGCACGTCCCGTTCGAGGATGAAGGCAGCATCCGTCGGTGGGCCCGCCTGCGGGGCCACACCCTCACCCGGACCCACGTGTTCGCCTCCCAGGCGTTCCCGTCCCAGCGAGACTTCGACGCGCTGGTTGTGACCGGCGGCCCGATGAATGTCTACGAGTACGACCGCTTCGGCTGGCTGCTGCGCGAGAAGACCTTCATCCTCGATACCCTGGAAGACAAGAGCAGGCATCCCGTGCTCGGCCTCTGCCTCGGCGCCCAGTTGATCGCCGACGTGCTGGGCGCACGGGTCACCCGCAATCCCCACCGCGAAATCGGCTGGTTTCCCGTTTCCCTCCAGCCCTCCGCGCGCCGCACAGAGCTGTTCCGGCATTTCCCGCTGGAGTTCACTCCGTTCCACTGGCACGGCGACACGTTCAGCCTTCCGCCGGGCGCCGCCCATCTGGCCAGCAGCGAAGCCTGCGTCAACCAGGCGTTCATGGTGCAGGACCGGATCCTCGGCCTTCAGTTTCACCTGGAGTACACCCGGCGCAACCTGCAGGCGATGATACGCAACGCCGGCCATGAGCTGGTCGACGACACGTTCGTGCAAAAGGAAGCAGAACTCCTGAACTCGGCCGCGCGGATCCGGGCCGTCCAAGGCCTTCTCTTTGGGCTGCTCGATGCCTGGGTGGCGACTCAAGACGGACCGTAAGCAGCGTCCTGAGTTCCCGATGGGCCGTGCCTACTTGACCGTGGCTCCACACCCGCCGCAGAACTTCGCCCCTGGCTTGACCTGCGCGCCGCAGGAGGTGCAGAACTTCGCCTTGGCCGCGCCGCCGGCGGCTCCGAGGGCTTCTGCACCTCGGGGGCTGCGGGGGGCGCGGCTGGCGCGGGAGCCGGTGCCACCACCGGGGCGGGTGCTGGCGCCGGCCAGATGGTAGCGATTGATGGCCACAGCGCAGATGCCCGCGCACGTCATGCTCCCGTAGGACGATGAGCTCTGCCTGTAGGCCCAGCCGCCGTCTTCGCACTGTCGGCGCCGCGCCATCTGGAGGTTTCGCTGCCACACCTCCGGCTCGAACTTCACGCCATTGCGCGCGGCGGCGTACATGCCCAGCAGGCCCAATTAACGGAACCCACTGCAACAAACCCAAGCTGGCATGTCAAGCGACACGCGGGTCGGTGGATCGGACGCGGGCGATGGTCTGCGCTTCGTTTTCTCCTGCCGAATACACTAGACTGGCGCGGTAGGGAGGCGTGTCATAAGGTCGAACGTCATTACTATCCACACTGCGGGACAGGCGCTGGACGAGTTTCTCGGCTTGCCGGCAGCTGTTTACAGGCACGACCCTTTCTCCTGCCCGACGCCGGTGGACAAAGTGCGGGCCGAGGTCCTCCGCCCCGAGTTCTCGGATTGCCAGGAGGCCGTGCTGGTCAGGCGCGGGTCTACTCCTGTGGCCAGGGCCGTGGCGAGGCTCTCCCCCCTGCACCGGACCCCTGTCGGCGCCCCCTACGGGATGATCGGTTTCTTCGAAGCGATGAATGATCGGGAGGCCGTGAGCGCACTCTTCGACCGCGCGGTCTCGTGGCTTCGCGAGCGGGGCGCGGGTCCGGTGATCGGCCCGATGAACGGCGACACGTGGCACAACTATCGCCTGAACATAGGCCCGCACGATCAGCCGCCGTTCCTGATGGAGCCGTACCAGCCCCTCTACTATCAAGCCCTATGGGAGCGCTACGGCTTCAGGCCGCTGGAGGGCTACTCTTCGACGTTTGTCACCCGTCTCGATGCCGCGATCGAGAACACCGAAGCGATCGCCCGCCGGTGTGAGAAGCATGGCTATGTATTGGAACGCATTGCCCTGAACCGTTTCGAGCGAGAACTGGGGCGCCTCTACGAACTTTCGTGCGCGGTGTTCGAGGGCAATTTCCTGTATTCGCCTATCCCAAGGGACGAGTTCATTGGGCTGTATGCCGATTCGCGAAGGCTTCTGGATCCGGATCTGATCTGGTTTGCCCGTTCGCCAGCCGGTCAGGACGTCGGGTTTGTCTTTGCCTTTGCCGACTGCTTCCGCGCGGTTCGGGCGATGGCGGGCCGCCGCACCGCACTCGCGCGGCTCACGTTTCTGCTGCTGAAAGGGCGAACGGATGCCGTGAACATCAAAACGATGGGCGTGAGGCCCGAAGTCCGCGGTTCCGGCGTGGCGCTGCTGCTGATGAACCGCATTTACCGCACAGCCCGCGAAAAAGGATTTCGCCGCGCAAATCTGTGCCTGATGCGGGACGGGAACCCATCGGCCCGCATGGACGGAAAACAAGGGCACCTTTTGCGCCGGTACGCCCTCTATCAACTCGATGAGCAGACGGAGGATGCGTGAGCGACGGCGCCAACGTGGTGGAGTTGCTGAAGTTGGCCGCCCGGCGATTTCCGAAGCGTCGTGCCCTCGTCATGCCGGGGGGCGCATCCGTGACGTACGAGGCGCTCTGGGACCGCGTGGATCGCGCCTCGGCTGGGTTCAAACGCCTGGGCCTGCAACCAGGTGCCCGCGTGATCTGCATGGTGTCCATGTCGGTCGATCTCTACGTGGTGCTGCTGGGACTGCTCAAGGCCGGCGGCGTGGCGGTCTTCGTGGATCCCTGGGTCAGCATGCGGCAGATCGCGGCGTTTGCCGCCTTTGCCGAGCCTTGGGGGTTTGTGGGTGTCCCGAAGAGCCACCTGCTGCGCCTGCTCCATCCCCGCCTGCGCCGCCTGGGCGCGTCGGTCACCACGGGGAGCCGCCTGGGCCGGTTGCCTGCGGCGACGACGCTTGACGAGCTGTTGGCGCAGCCGGGCGATGGCGCGGTCGTCGACCGGTCGTCGGACGATCCGGCGTTGATCACGTTCACATCGGGGTCGAGTGGGATTCCGAAAGGCGTGAACCGCACGCATGGATTCCTGACGGCCCAGCATGGGGCCTTGCGTGCGGAGTTTCCGTACCGCGACGAGGACGTGGACATGCCCATGTTTCCCGTGTTCGCCCTCAACAACCTTGCCCTCGGCATGACGTCCGTCATCCCCGACATGGACTTCCGGTGCGTGGCGGCCGTGAACCCCGGGCGTATCCTGGCGCAGATGGCCGGGCAGGGCGTGACCACCTGCACGGCGTCTCCGCCGTTCTTCCGGCGCCTGATGGATGGCCTTCGGGCGACGCGTGGACCCCGTCCGGCGCTGCGCAGGATCCTGACCGGCGGCGCACCCGTATCGGACGAGGACCTCGCAACATGGCGCCACACGCTGCCGGGTGCCGAGATCCTTGTGGTCTACGGCTCGACGGAAGCGGAGCCCGTTGCCCACATCGAAGCCGATGCCCGCCTGCAGGCAAGGGGGGCTCGGACGGAGGTCGCGCCGGGCTACTGCCTGGGCGTTCCGTCGCCGCGTGTCGCCGTGCGGATCGTCCGTATCGCCACCGGAGCCCTAAGCCTTGGCGAGGGGGGGTGGAGCGCTATCGAAGTGCGCCCGGGTGAGGTCGGGGAACTCGTGGTGACGGGCGCACACGTCTGCAAGGACTACTTCGGCAATCCCGCGGCGGTGCGGGATCTGAAGATCCGGGATCGGGACGGCGTCGTCTGGCATCGGATGGGCGACACGGTCTACGGCGACGATGCGGGTCGTCTGTGGCTGGTTGGCCGGGTCCATTCGACGATCTGGCGGGACGGGTGTGCGGTTCATCCGCAGCTGGTTGAGCAGGCAGCGCGACAGGCGGGTTATCCCGGCGCGGCCGCCGTCGGGATGCCGGATCGCCGACTGGGTCAGCGTGTCGTGCTGGTCATCCGCGCCGACGGCGAAGTCGCGGGCGGCGCCCTATCTCGGTTAGCCGCGGCGGGCTGCCACGTGGATGAGGTGCTGGCCACGACACGCGCCTTGCCGATGGATCCCCGTCACAATGCCAAGGTAGACTATACTCGCCTGCAGGCCATGATCCGGAAAGGGAAACTCGCATTATGAACGCCGCGGCCCTGACGCTGACCGATCCGTTCGCGCGCCGACTGTGGGCGTATCTGCTGGAGCGGTTCCACCCGATCTCCAACATGCTCTTGATTGTCAGCTACTATTCGTCCAACCAGTTTCTGGCACAGCTCTTGACGCACCCCGGACAGCCCGTGTCCTACTCGATCCGGTCGCTGGCCGGCGCGGTGACCGTGCTCTGCATGTTCTTCCATCTCCGCGTGTTCGACGAGCACAAGGATTTCGAAGACGATGGTCGCCACTTCCCGGATCGCGTGCTCCAGCGGGGGCTCATCACTCTGCGCGACCTGAAGTTCCTGGGTGCTGCTGCGCTCTCGGTGGAGGTGATCCTCGGCGCGCTGCTTGGCCCCGCGGCGCTGACGGCGGTGCTGATCGCCATCGGCTTCTCTGTCCTCATGCTCAAGGAGTTCTTCTGCGGCAGCTGGCTTAAGCGGCACTTCCTGCTCTATGCGACGTCGCACATGCTGATCATGCCGCTCTTTGCCCTCGTCGTGTTCAGTGCGACGACCGGCCGCTATCCGTGGCAGGCGCCCTTCTGGTTCTTCTTCTACGCCTTCGTCGGGTTCTTTGTGACCTTCAACTGGGAAGTGTCCCGCAAGATCCGCGCGCCGGAAGACGAGATCCCGGGCGTGGACAGCTACACGCGGATATTCGGCACCTATGGTGCGGCCTATGCCGTGCTGCTGATCCGCCTGGTGGACACGGCCATGGTCGCGCTCGTCGGTTCTGTTCTGGGGGCGGCCTCCTGGTTCTTTGCCGCGCTGATTGCGCTCTTTGCCGTGTGCCTTGTGGGGTTCTTTGACTACCGGTTCCGGACCAACAGCCGGACGGCGAAGCGCATGGAGGTGTACGCCGGCATGTACATCGTGGCCTTCGACCTCATTCTCGCCGTGGAAATCCTCCGAATCCAGGGAGCGCGATGGCTCTAATGAATACACCTCCTTCCATCTTCGTTCCTGGGTCCAGTGGGTCGCGCCCCGGGGAGACCAGCCTGGGCGGCAAGGCGTCCAACCTGGCGCGGCTTCACGCCACGGGCCAGCCGGTGCCCGCCTGGTTCGCGCTGACCACCGAGGCGTTCCGTTCCGCCCTGGAAGAGGGCGGCGTGTCCCCGCGTGTTGAGGCGGCGCTCGGGGCGCTGCGCGGCGGCTCCGCAGCCCTGTCCGACGTCTCGCGCTCGCTGCGTGATGCCGTTCGGAGTATGCCCCTTCCGGAACGACTGCAGGTTGACGTGACGGCCGCGCTCCGGGCGCTGGCGGGGCCGGAGGTGTTTCTGGCGGTTCGATCTTCGGCGGCCGGCGAGGACAGCTCGGGGCAGTCGTTCGCCGGTCTGCACGACAGCTTCCTTTTTGTGCGCGGCGACGCGGACGTGCTCAACGCGGTTCGCGGCGTCTGGGCTTCGGCCTACAGTGAGCGGGCGCTGGCCTACCGCCTGGCCCGCGGCCTACCGCTCGCCGACATCCGCGTGGGTGTGGTCGTTCAGCGGATGGTGGATGCCGCCGTCAGCGGCGTCATGTTCACGGCCAACCCCGTGTCGGGGGACCCCCGCGACATCGTGATCAGCGCCGTGTACGGAGCCGGCGAGGGACTCGTTTCGGCCGGGTTGGATGCCGATACGTTTACGCTGCTCAAGACCACCCTGGCGATTGCCCCCCAACTCGCACACAAGACCGAGCAGATGGTGTTCGACGCGGCGGCAGGGCGCGGGTTGGTCAGAACCGGCGTGCCGACCGATCGGCGTGACGCCGCCACCCTGACCGACGCGCAGCTCCGCCGGGTCGCCGAGGCCGGGCTGGCCATCGAGCGGGGCTACGGCCGTCCTCAGGACGTTGAGTTCTGCCTGGATGCCGAGGGCCGGCTGCACATTCTCCAGGCCCGGCCCGTCACCACCGCCGCCGAAGACGGGCCAGCGGCCGGGAATCATCTCATCTGGGACAACTCCAATATCATCGAAAGCTATTCGGGCATCACCACGCCGATGACGTTCAGTTTCATCCGCGGCGCCTACACCACGGTCTACCACTGTTTCACGCAAGTCATGGGCGTTCCGGCGGAGGTCGTGCGGGAGAACCGAGTCGTCTTCGAGAACATGCTGGGGTTCTTCCGGGGGCAGGTCTACTACAACCTGCTCAACTGGTACCGGCTGGTCAGGCTGTTTCCGGGGTTCCGGTACAACCAGGGGTTCATGGAATCCATGATGGGAGTCAAGGAGCCCGTCGAGCTGCGCGGGGAGACGAGTGCCCCCACCGCGTTCGAGCGCTGGTTCGTCGAGCTGCCGCGGCTGATCCGACTGCTCTTTCGCTCCGCGGGCAACTTTCTGCGCATCCGGACGCTGACCGCCGAGTTCCAGTCGAACTTCGAGAAACACTACCGGCGGTGGGAGGTGCTGGATTTCGACACGCTTCAGCCGCACGAGCTGATGGCTCTCTATCGGGAGATGGAAGCGCGCCTGCTGTGGAATTGGCGCGCCCCGATCGTCAATGACTTCTACGTGATGATCTTCTACGGCACGCTCAAGAAGCTCTGCGCGAGATGGTGTGGCGACACAAAGGGCTCGCTGCAGAACGATCTCATCTGCGGCGAGGGGGGGATCGAAAGCACCGAGCCCACCCGGTGGCTGTTGCGGATGGCGCACCAGGCGCAGCAGGATCCGGACCTGCGCCGCCTGATCCTCGAACAACCGGGAGAGCAGGTGGCGGAAACCGTGATGAACGATCCGCGCTTCGCGTCCTTTGCCGAAGAGGTGCGGTCGTATCTCGCCCGGTACGGCTTCCGCTGCATGAACGAGCTGAAGCTGGAGGAGCACTCGCTTCAGGAACGCCCGGCGTTTCTCTACACGGTGCTGCGCAACTATCTCGTCATCGCGCGGCCCGAGGCGCTGGACACGCGCGCCATTGAACAGCGCGAACGGCGCATCCGCCGCGACGCCGAGGCGTCGGCCTTTGGAGCCGTGCGCCGGGGGCCATTCGGCCTCATGAAGCTCGCGGTATTCCGGCGCGTGCTGCGGAATGCCCGGCTGGGGGTCAAGAACCGGGAGAACATGCGGTTTGCGCGAACCCGCATCTACGGATTGCTGCGCCGCCTGCTCCGCTCGCTGGGCCGGCGACTCTCGGCGGAAGGCCTGCTGCCGGCGGCGGACGACATCTTCTATCTCACGCTCGATGAGTGCTGGGATTTCATCAAGGGCACCGCGGTCACGACCGATCTGGCTGCGCTGGCCGCGCTGCGAAAGCAGGAGTTCGAACGCTATCGGAAGGAAGCCGACCGCCAGCCGGGCGACCGCTTTGACACGTATGGCATGGCGTATCATCGCAACCGGTTTCGCGCCTACGCATCGGCGGCGCCGGCGCAAACGGACGGCGTGCTCCGCGGCATCGGGTGCTGTCCGGGCGTGGTCACGCACGTCGTGAAGGTGCTCCGCACGCCTCAGGACGACATGCGCCTGGCGGGGGAGATTCTCGTGGCGGAACGGACCGATCCAGGTTGGGTGCCGCTGTATCCGTCCGTTTCCGGGGTGCTGATCGAGCGCGGGAGCATCCTGTCTCACTCGGCGATCGTGGCGCGCGAGATGGGCATTCCGACCATTGTCGGCATCCCGGGCCTCACCGCGGCGTTGAAAACGGGCCAGCGGGTGAGGATGGATGGCGCCGCCGGCACGGTGGAGATCCTTAGCGCCACGGCGGAATAACGCCGGCTGCCTGCAGCAGCAGCACGGCCGCCGCCGAGGCCGCCGTGAGGGCAATCCGGTGGGCTGACCAGACGGAGCCGGGCGAGAGATCAGGGCGGGCGCCCATCAGCCGGTCGTTGACGACGGCGGCCGCCACGGTCACTCCCGCCACGGCGACGAGCCCTGAGATGGGCACCGCCGGCATCAGGAACCAGGGCGGCAGCGCCGCTGTGCCCGCCGCCGCCAAGCCCGCCACCGCAGACTGGGCCCGCCTCAGCCCGCCGCCCGGCCCGCGAAAGAAGATGCAGTGGTTCCACCCGCTGAACGCCAGGACGGCCGCCACCGCGGCGATAAAGGGGCCATAGAGCTCGATGGCCCAGCCGGTCATATTCCCGGTCACCAGAATAACCAGCGGCACCATCACGGCTTGAAACACCGTACGGACCTTGACCGATGACCTGCATCCAGCATCCAGCGGCCAGGCGAGCCACAGGGTCATATAGATCAGGAAGCCAAGAAACACAGGCAGCGCCCAGAGCTCGGAGCCGAGGGACCACGCTCCGTATGCGAACAGCGCGAAGGTGATCGTTCCACCGACATTGAACGACCGGGTGCGCCTGACCACCAGCGCGACCAGCAGAACGATCAAGCCCAGGCTCACATTCTGGTAGATAATTTCCGGGAGCGGCTTGCCGGTGATCTTGGGGAGGATCACGCAGACGCCGAGCGGCACAAAGATGTTGTCCGTGCCGCGCAGGGAGACGGCCTCGAAGCCGGTCACGAGGACGGCAACAAGGAGGGCTGCCCATGCGCAGGCGGGGCGCGGCAGATCGGTCATCAGCAGGAGCGGGAGGTGAATCGCCAGGAATGCGATGGCGGCGAACGCGAGCGACCCCTCAACGCTCTTCTGCTCGTCCTCGACTTCATAGCGGACGGTGCCGTAGCGCGTGCCGATCAGCGCGGCGAAGGCATCGGCCATGGCGAGCACCAGCACGGAGCAGACGTAGAACCAGGGCGCGCCCCGAGTCATCACGAACAGCAGGAAGATGGCCAGCGGGTAGTACTCGCTGCCGCGGGTGCGCCGGCTGACGCCATGCAGGCTCCGGAGAAACAGGAACCGCTTGCCGAGGGCGATGAGGGCCGACAGCGACAGGGCCATGCCGAGGACGGACCATGCCGAGTTGAAGAGATACGGGAACGAGAGGCAGAGGAGCCCGCCGAAGAAGTGCACGAACTTGCGCGTTCGCTCCGGGGGGGCATCAAGACGGCGCTTCCAGGTCTCGGCAAGGCAGAGCAGTGCACAGAACATGCCTCCGAGCGCGGCCATGCCGATGAGTTCGTGTGTAACGGCGCTCATGCGTCAACGGTCAGAGGCATTTGCTTCCGCCGGACTTCCTCCACGACAAACGCGCTGTAGAAGCACGCCCGGTCTTTCCGGAACAGGCGCGTGGAGAGTTCGGGCAGCGCCTCGATGGTGGCACCCAGTTCCGAAGGGTGTGTGCGTGCGGCGAGCATGTTCCAATAGGCAAAGCGGGCGCCGGGACGTGCTCGGTCCTGCAAGCGGCGGAAGATGGCCGCGCACACGGCCGGTTCGAGATACTCGAAGATGTCGGACAGATTGTACCCGTCGAATCCGTCGCCCGCGTGGGCGTCTGCCGCGTCCTGGACGGTTCCCTCGAAGAGCGTCAGCCGGTCGAGGCCGGCGCGCAGAGCCTCGAAGCGGGCGGGCTCCAGGTAGGGCGGCAGCGCCTGGGTGAAGTTGCCGGTGAGAATGTAATCCAGATATGGGTTCGTGTGGATGGGCAGTTCCGTGAGGGCATAGCGGGCCCGCGCCAGGATGCGCTCCGCGACGGAGCCCTCAACATACTTGAAGAACTCAGGATCGCGGCCGAGGCGTCCCATGACAACGCGGCTGAAGAAGACACGAAAGATCAGACGCCAGCGCAGGTTGTTCCACTGGCGGTCGTAGAAGCTGCGTCGTGCGGCGTCGGTTTTCGGCGTCACGAGGTCGGCGATCCGGCGCCGACCGTGGGCAAAAGGCAGCACGTAGCGTCGGAAGACTTGGAAGTAGCGCTCGAACTTGCCGGCATGGACGAGGCCGGACGCGATCAGCTGGGGGTGGGCGTCCCAGAACGCCGCGGCGGAGGGCGGGAGACTTGGGCGGAGCCGCGCATAGACCCCAAGGCGGTCCGACGAGGGCCGGATGCCGAGGAAAGCAAGCACCCCATCGTGATTCAGCCGGCGGATGGCCTCGACCTTGAGGGCCACGCAGGCAAGTTGGGCCGGATTCAGGTCGGCGGCGACGACATGGGCCCCCGCCGCTGCCAACGCAAGCGAGTTGTCTCCGCCCGAGGCGATCGAAAGAATGCGGCGACCGGGAGCCGGGCGAAGGGCTTCGATCAGCAGGTCCGTATCCTCCCAGCAGTTGGCGTAGCGGATGAAGTCAAAGCGAACCCGATCCTGGAGGGTGCCGGCCATGGCCTACTTCTTCCTTCGCCCGTATTTGGCATGGGCGGCGGTGAACTGCCCGGCGGCCAAGGCGGCGATGATGGAAATCTCGGCCGCCAACACGGTGGCGGCGCAGATTTCAGCAAAACGCCGCGAAGACTTCTCTCCCGAGCAGCCCAGCATGTCCAGACACTCCCTCGCGGTGGGGAGATGGGTTCCGCCACCGACCGTGCCGACAATAAGGTTCGGCAGACTGACGCACACCTGCAAATCGCCCCGTTCGGTGAGGGTCATGTCCGTCATGCCGATGGCAGCCTCGGACACGCAAGCCGCATCTTGTCCGCAGGCAATAAACAAGGCCGCGAGGGGGTTGGCGTAGTGGCCCTGAACGCCAATCGAGCCGCTCAGCGCCCCGCCCATTGTCGCGACATGGCCGTAGCGGACAAACTCGGCCGGCGTCACATGCACGGCTCGCTGCAGCAATCGTGCGGGAATAATGGCTTCAGCGATCACTTTCTTTCCCCGGGCAGTCAGGAAAGAAAGCATGGTGGCTTTCTTGTCGCCCGACATGTTCCCTTCCACATACCAGGACCGCGGCTTGACGGGAGATGCTTCGACCAGAAAGCGACACAGAGCGTCCGTGGCCAGCGTGACCATGTTCTGCCCGGCCGCGTCCCCCGTCTGATACTCGAAACCGAGATAGAGCGTCTTTCCGGCGAGTGTGGGGCGGAAATCGACGAGGCGGCAGTGACGCGAGCCCTTGGAGACGAGAGCCTGGAACTCCGAAGCGCGCCCGATGACGAACTCAAGAAACTGGCACGCCTCAACCATGCGCTCGAAGACAAAACAAGGCGCACGGGTAACGGCTTCGGTCAGGCACATAACGGTCGCGCCGCCGGCCTGACTGATCGCGTATGCGCCGCGATGGCAGGACGCGACGAGAGCCCCTTCCGTCGTGGCGAGGGGCACATAGTAGTCGCCGTGCGCTTCGGTGCCGTTGATGCGGAGGGGGCCAATCACACCCACGGGAACTTGTGAAAAGCCGATCAGATTCTCGATGTTGCCGGCAAGACTGGCAGGATCCGGCGCGGGCGAGCGCCCGCTCAGGGCGTCCAGTGCGACTCCCGTTTTCCGAAGCCAATCCTGCCGGCGGCTGAGCCCCTGGTAGGTGTGATCGTTCCCGGCCGGCACACGCTCTTTGAGCGGATAGTCGGCCGGCAGGCGCGGTTGGAGCCGCTTGCGGCAGGTCTCAACGTCGGTCGTACCCAGCAGTCGGTCACGGATTTGTTTAGCGGTCTTGCTTGTAACGCTCATCGTGTAGTCCTCGCCCGCAGCCCTCACGGCACCGCCCGCTGCGCCCAACGGACCGGTGCCGGGACTATATGGGGGGGCGTGGATGCGGTCCAGCGTTTACGCGGGAAGGGCATAGCGGGAGGGCGGCGGCGACGGGGGATGCCGGAAAACCAAAAATGATGCATGCCTCTTCGTTGCCTTAGGTGGTACTATATTAGGGGTAGGTAGTGGCGAGCCGGCCGTGTGCGGGGGATGGACGAGAGGAGTTCGGTTGTGAAGAGCTGTCTGGAGGAAAGGCAACGGTGGGTGAGGCCGATGGGGCGGGGGGTGGCTCTGGCTGCGGCGGTTCTGTGTCTGGCGGGCGGGGTTGGGGCGGCGACGGATACGGTGGAGCGCTCCGCTGCCGGGACGGCGGTAATTACGCTGGATGCGGTCAGTTCCACGGGGGCGGGCTCGGGAACGAGCCTCGCCTGGCCGCACACGGTAGGCGTGGGCAACCACCGCATGCTCGTGGTGGGGGTCGGGATTGAGAGTCAGCCGGACAGGCCCGTGTCCAGTATGACGTTCGGTTCGCAAACGCTCACACCGGTGCCGGGCGGCCGCGCCGCGTACTCCGGTTCAAAGGCCAACGCCACGGAGCTCTGGTACTTGCCGTCACCGGCCGTGACGTCGGCGACGATTACCGTCACGTTCTCAGGGAGCGTGGGGAGTTCGGCGGGCGGCGCGGTGTCGCTGTTCGGCGTCAACCAGGGGCCGCCCGAGGCGGTGTCCGCGTTCGCCAGCCTGGGCGGGGACGGCGCGTATGCGCTGTCGATCACCACGCAGACCGACCGCGCGTGGGTGGTCGATGTTGTCAACAACGGGGAGGCGGTCAACTCCAGCTTCACCCCCGGGGTTGGCCAGACGGAGCGCTGGGATCTGTTGGGAAACAATGCGTTCCGGCTCGCCGGTTCGACGCGTGAAGTAACGCCTGCGGGGGAGGTCACGAACACATGGCAATGCGTGACACCCACCCCCAGCCGGGAGGCGCATTCGATGGCGGCCTTTGCGCCGCTGAAACGGCCCGACGTGGCGATCACGAGCCCGACGAACGGCGAGACCGTCAGCCGCGCCAACCTCATCATCACGGCCGACGCCTCGGGCGGCGTGGGCGTGACCAACGTGCAGTTCTACGCGGACGACAGCCTGATCGGCAGCGATAGCAGCGCCCCCTACACCTGGACGTGGAGTTCAGCCCCGCTGGGCGACCATACGCTGACGGCCAAGGCGTACGACGCGGCCGGCACCGAGGGGGTGTCGGCCCCGGTGGCCATCCACGTGACCACCAACCTGCCTCCGAGAGTCAGCATCACCCACCCAGTCAACGGCATGGTGGTCGGCACGAATGTCATGATTGCCGCCACCGCCACGGATGATGTCGCGGTGACCAACGTGTATTTCTACGACGGGAGCACGTTGCTGGGCAGCGACGCCGCAAGCCCCTACAGCCTCGTCTGGAACGGCGCGCCGCTCGGCCCCCACACACTGAAGGCCGTGGCCTGGGACGACACCGGCCTGTCATCGACGTCCACCGTGGCCGTGACGGTCATTCTACAGCAGGCGCAGTACGTCATTGTCATCAGCGTGGACGGCATGGGCTCGGCATACGTCACGCCGCTGTTAACCAGTGGCTTGGCCAACGAACTGACGACGTTCAAGCGGATCCAGGCCGAGGGATCCGGCACTCTGAACGCCCGCGACGATGCCGACTTTGCCGTCACGCTTCCGAATCACGTCACGATGATGACCGGGCGCGGCGTGCTGGGCGCAGCGGGTCACAACTGGACAGATAACGGCGATCCGCTGCCCACGGACACGATCGAGAACAACAAGGGGTCTTACGTCGCCAGCGGCTTCGACGTGGCTCACGATAACGGCCTGCGCACGGGCATTTGGTCGGGCAAATCAAAGTTCAGCCTCTTTCAGCAGTCCTACGGTGACACGACCGGCTTGCCGGACGCCACGGACCCGGACAACGGCCGGGACAAGATCGACTTCGACAAGGTCGAATCCTACATCCCGGCGTCCGAGCTGACGGCCGACTTCACCAACCGGATGGCCGCCAGCCCGTTCCACTTCGTCTTCTTCCACTACCAGGACCCGGACACGGCCGGACATGCGACCGGCTGGTCCACCAACATCGCGAGCGCCTTTGCGGCAACGCTGAAGAACGTGGATACCCAGATCGGCAGAATCCTGCAGATGGTCGAGAGCACCCCAGCTTTGCAGGGCCATACGGCGATCATCGTGACCGCGGATCACGGCGGTCACGGCTATACCCACGGCGACACGACCAATCCGCTGGACTTCACGATTCCGTTCTATGTCTGGGGCGCGAGCGTCGTGGCGGGGGGCGACCTGTATGCCATGAATCCGATTGCGCGCACATCGCCGGAGCCGACGGCGAACCCTCCGTACACGGGGCCCCAGCCCGTCCGCAACGGCGAGGCGGCCAACCTCGCGCTGAGCCTGCTGGGCCTGGGTCCGATTCCGGGCTCAACGATCGACGCCGCGCTGGATCTCCACGTCGAAGCCGCGCAGCCGCCGCAGGTGTCGATTCGGGGAGAATCAGGCCTCCCCCTGCTGGAATGGATCGGGTCCAGCGCATGGTACTACACCATGGAATTTACGCCGTCGCTGGCGCCCTTCGTCCCCTGGACGAACGTCCTGGGCGTTGTTCTGGTTCCCGGCGTGGACGGTCCGATGTCCGCAGTGGACACGAACGACATCCCCGGCGGCTTCTACCGCATCAAGATGACCCAGTAGCGCTGCCGGGCCATTTCGGCTTTACTCGACTTGCCGATGGGCCCTACTCTGGCCCCACGTGATGCGAAGTCATCGCGAAGGAGGTTCCCATGGGCAACGCGCGCGCCGGTTCCGTCAAAATTGTGGCTGCCATTGCACTGGCCGTACTGGCCGTGCTGGCGGTGATGTACTTCACCAGCGATGTGGCTCGCACGAAGATGCGGGTCGCGGCCGATCAGTATGCGCACTGGACGCCGGAGAACATCGCCAAGGATCCGGAGAACTACCTGAACTTCTGCGAGCAGGAGGCCGAAAAGGCGCTGATCAGCCTCAAGGCCAGCGAGATCTCCGTGGCGCAGAACATGGGCAAACTGCAGGCGATGGTGCAGGAGGCGGCGAGCAAGGTGGGCGTGGGCGAGCGGTCGCTGGCGCAGCTGAAAGAGGCGTACGCGTCGGCCGAAGCCGGCGGGAAGTGGCCCGTCACCTGGGAGGGCGCGGCGCGCGACAAGGATTTTGTGAAGCGCCAGATCGTCTCCCTCAACCGCCAGGTCGAGGGGCAGAAAGGGCTGAAGGGCAAGATCGAGAACGGCCTGAAGAACCTCGGCGTTCAGACGACCCGCATCCAGGAGGGCCGCGCCCAGGCCCAGTCGCAGCTGGCTGAGATCAAGACCAGCCGCGAGATCCTCAAGGTTCAGAAGATCACCAGCGAACTGACCGACCGGCTGGCCTCCATCGGCGCCGTCATCCGCACCACCTCGGCCATCGCTACCGAGTCGACGGCCACCGTGTCTCTCGACCAGCTGGCCGCCAGCAGCGTGGCGACGGTCGACGAGTCCGAATTCCAGGCGATCATGGGCAAGTAAGCCGATGGTGAGCCCCTGCGACCGCCTTTGCCGCGTGCGGGCCATCTTGGCCGCGGCGGCCTTGATCGCCGCGACGGCCGGATGTGACCGGCTGCCTCGGTTCAGGCCGGCGCCCCGGCCCGGCGCGGAGGCCGCCGATGCCTGGTCGCCCGAGCGCATCGCCGGCGATCCCCAGGGCTATCTCCGCAACACGGATGGCCAGATAGGCCGTCAGCTTGAGGCCGCCCGCGGCCGCCTCTCCGAGCTACAGGCCAAGCGCGCCGAGGTGGCCGGGAGGGCGGGGTCGCTCGTGCAGCAGCTGGACGATGCCCGCAACGTGCAGGCGCGGCTGAAGGCGGCCGTGCGGCGTGCGGAGGACGAGGACCGCTGGCCGGCGCGCTTCGCCGGGCGCGCGTTCACGCGCGAGCAGGCCCAGGGGGTGATAGGGAATCTCGATCACTTTGTGGCCCAGCAGGGGCCGCTGGCCGATGCCTATGCCGACGCGGTACGCCGCATCGACGGCGCGCAGGCGGCCGCCACGCGAGACATCGAGCGGCTGCTGGCGCTCAGGGAGAGGGTCGCGCTCGACCTCGAACGGGTACGGCTCAACCAGAATTTGGCGGAGATGGCGCAGTGGCGTCAGACCGAAGCGGAGGTGGCCGCCATGAGCGCGTCGCTCGCCGCCGTGTCGCCCGACGCGCTGGGCGAGCTGGCGGGGGTGGGCGGCGAGACGCAACAGGTCATCAGTGTCGACGCCCTGCTGGGCCCGCGGTAGGATTCGACGCCGAGCCCTGAGGGGCAGGGAGGAATCAAACATGAAACCGGTCCACACACTCCTATCCATGATCCTGGCGATGGCCGTTGTGCGCGCGACGGCGGCTCCGGAGCCCGCCGCGACGTCGCTGGCGACCGACGCCGAACTGGTCGAGGCCCGGACGGCGGTCCCGCGGCTGCGCGCTGCAGCGACCTACGAACCCAAGGACAACGTGGTCCAACTCGACATCAGCGAATACGCCGGCTACGCCGGGCTGATCGTCGCCAACGGCGGCCTCGAGCCCAGCGACAATTCGATCTTCGCGAAGAAGCACGGGTTCAAGGTCCGGATTGCCTTGAGCGAGGAGGATACCTGGTCGCCGCTGAACGCGGGCGAGGTGGCCGCGACGGTCACGACCGCCGACGTGTTGCCGTTGTATGGGTCTCAGCTGCAGGCCGTTGTGCCGCTGCTGCTCTCGTTCTCGCGTGGGGCAGACGCCGTGGTGGTGCGTGGCGGGATCAAGCAGATCAACGACCTGAAGGGCAAGACGCTGGCCGTGGCGCCTTTCAACGAGTCAGACTTCCTGTTCCGCTATCTGGCCCAGCAGTCCGGCCTGGATGTCAATGTGCGCGACGGTTTCCAGGCGGCCGCCGATCCGAACAAGATCAATATCGTGCCTGTGGCGGATTCCTTCGGAGCCGGGGATCTCTTCCTGCGTGACGTCAAGGCCGGCCGCCAGCGGCTGGACGGTTGCGTGACGTGGGACCCAAAGACCGGCGAAGTGGTCGAGGGGGCCGGGGGCAAGGCGCGGATCCTCATTACCAATCGCAACCTGTTGATAGTGGCCGACATACTGCTTGTAAATCGCGGCTTCGCGACGGCCCATCCCGATCTCCTGCGTGGGCTCGTCGCCGGCATCCTCGAGGGGAATACGATGGTGCGGACCAACGCCGCCGCGCACGCGCGGACGATCGCACAGGCCTTCAAGTGGGCGGAAGGGGATGTCGCGGGCGAACTGGCGAAGGTGCATCTGGCCAACCTGCCTGAGAACCTGGCGTTCTTTGCCGGCACCATCGACGCGGCCGGCAGCTACGGCTACATCTACGAGTCCTCGGTTCTGGCCTACGGCACAGGGCTCATTCCCCGGCCGGTCGCCAGCGAACGGTTTGTCGCCCTCGCGCCGCTGGAGGCGCTCCGGGATTCCGGGGCCTTCGCCGACCAGAAGGCCGAGATCAAGCCGATCCGCACCGAGGGCTCCACGCCGCTGGAGGCGCCCTTGCTCGCGCGGGATATCCGCTTCCTGTTCCAGCCCAACTCGAGCGAGCTCGACATGACGAACGCCAAGAATCTCGAGGATCTGGCCTACATGGACAAGATGCTCAAGGTCAGTCCGGGGTCGACCCTTCTGCTGCGCGGCCACGTCGATAACGGGATGGTGGCGGTCTTCACCCAGCAGGGCGGGCCCCAGCTGGTGCAGCGCATGGCGCTCAAGGCCGTGCAGCTCAGCAAGGAGCGCTGCGAATCGGTCCGCAAATCCCTGCTAAGCCAGCACAACGTCGATCCCGCCCGCATCGAGAGCGTCGGTTGCGGATGGAGCGAGCCCCTGGGGACCGATGGCGAGCAGAACCGCCGCGTCGAAGTGCAGTGGTTCACCCTGGAGTAGCCCATGCGGAGTCGCTCCCTGAATCATGTCGCATGCAGATGGGGCCTCCTGCTGGCCCTGGTGCTGACCTCCCGCGGACTGCACGCCCAGACGCATTCATCGGTTGACGTCGCTACAGCGTCCGTAGAATCAACTGCGCCAGAGAAGGTTGCGACAGATCTCCAGCCAGAGGTTTCGCCCCCCGGGGCGGCCGTCGGCACGTGGGAGGCGGTCAGGCGACACATTCACAAGGGCGGCCGGGTCGTGGGGGTGCTGCTGGTGTTATCCGTGGTGGCGGTCACCTTTGCCCTTGAGCGCCTGTTCAATCTCCGTGCCCGCCGCGTGGTCCCCGACGGCCTTGGCGAGAAGGCCGACGCTCTGTGGAAGCAGGGGCGTTTTGACGACCTGCGGCAGCTGTGCAAGCGCGACCGCAGCATTCTGGCTGACATGATCCTGACCATCGTCGATCACCGCGACATCGACATTGCGCACATCCAGACCTTCGCCCATGACCTGGGCGGCCGCGAGCTGCGGCTGGAGCTGCGCCGGGCGTACCCCCTGGCGGTGATTGCCACTCTCGCGCCGCTGCTGGGGCTCCTGGGCACCGTCGTCGGGATGATCGGCGCGTTCGAGACCGTCGCCTTCGCCGGCTCCGTGGGCGACCCCAGCCTGCTGGCCGACGACATCTCCAAGGCGCTGATCACAACGCAGGACGGGCTCGTCGTGGCCATCCCGTCGCTGGCCCTTTATCACTACTTCCGCTCGCAGACGAACTACTTCTCCGTGCTGCTGGAGGATCAGGCCAGCGAGCTGATCAGCCGGTGGTTTATGCAGAAGAAGGCGTGACGGCCATGGCGATTCGACTCGATGACGACGAACCCGCCGACGTGCAGATGGCACCGCTGATCGACTGCGTCTTCCTCTTGATTGCCTTCTTTCTCGTAGCCACGACGATGAGGCAGGTCCGGCGGGAACTGCCGGTCGACCTGCCTGCGTCGGCCGCCGCGCAGGCCACGCCACACGTGCAGTCGACACGGGTCATCGGCATCGACCGGCAGGGCGGGCTGTCGCTCGATGGCGTGCCCCTGGATGGCGGCCGCCTGCGCGAGCGCCTGCGTGAAGCGGTTGCACACGACCCGGCCATCCGGGTGCGTATTGACGGCGACCGCGCCGCCCCCCTGCAGAGCGCCGTCGATGCCTTGGATGCCTGTCGGCTGGAGGGGCTTACGTCGGTCGGGATTCAAAGTCGAAACAAGCCATAGACTATCGGAGGCCGGGGGTTCCCACGCTGTCACGTGAGGGGAAGGCTACGAGCCGCCGCCACAGGAGCAAGAGATGTTGATCGTCATCGCCACGCCGGTTGGGAACCTCGGAGACATGACGCCGCGAGCGGTTGAAGCGTTGCGCAGCGTGGACGTCATCGCATGCGAGGACACGCGCCGGACGCGCGTGCTCCTCGACCACTTCAGTATCGCCCGTCCCGCCGACTTCATTTCCTATCGCCAGGGGAATGAGGAGCGCACGGGGGCGCGGCTGCTGGCGTGGCTGCAGCAGGGCCGCACGGTGGCGCTGTGCAGCGACGGCGGCTATCCCGGCATCAGCGATCCCGGCTATCGTCTGGTTGCTCTCGCCGTTGAGCACGGTGTCGCGATCGATGTCCTTCCCGGCGCATCGGCCGTGCCGCTTGCGCTGATTCACTCCGGCCTGCCCACCTCCAGTTACACCTTCAAGGGCTATCCCCCGCGGCGGCCCGGCCCGCGCCGGCGCTTCTTTGATGCGGAGCGCGAGCAGCCGCACACACTGGTCGTATTCGAATCCCCCATGCGCGTTCCTTCCACGCTGCGCGCGGCCTACGAGGCCCTGGGCGACCGCAAGGCCTGCGTGTGCATGGAGCTGACCAAGCTGCACCAGCGCGCCGAGCGCGGGTACCTCGGCCAGCTCGTTGCGGCCTTTGAAAACCGGCGCGTGCGCGGCGAAGTCACGATCGTAATTGCAGGCTCCAACCCCAAGATGACCCGTGCAAGCAACGGCGATGACCCCACCGGAAACAAGGGCAGCGAAGACAATGAGGATCAGGGCTGGGACGGCGAAGACGGCGAGTGCGACGCGTCAGAAGCGCCGGAACCCAAGGATGAATACAGTTTGTAACATCCACCATGGCAACGTCTTGGCAGATCCGTCCAAGCTTCCGCAAGAAAACCACAAAAAGTCCGACAAACCTCTTGCATGTGAAGGGGAGGATGTGGTTAACTCTCATTTCGGTTGAGCGACTAAGCGGTCATCAACCGAGTGTTCTTTTCGAGAGTCTTTCCGAGGTGCCTCAGGGTGCCGCGATAAAAAGACAAAAAAAGCTGTTGACGGGCAGTAGGCAATCAACTACAGTTCGCGACGCTTTTGTTCGGGACGGCGTAACGGCCGCGACGGACGCAGATAGGACCGCCTCTTCGGAGTGTCCTCGGATTCGAGTGACGATGACGGAGAGATGGTCTTTTTTTGTCGTCGTTCTTTGACAACCAGATGTACCACAATGTCATGACCGCTTTCGATTCGGAAGCGGTGTGACTTGCCCGGAACCGCTTGGGGAGACCCAAGCGGAACCAAACTTGTGCCAGGCAACTCGGTGTAGTTAGCCAAGGCCGACTGCTTCGGCAGGAAGCCCTAAGCGACATATTTCTACGGAGAGTTTGATTCTGGCTCAGAACGAACGCTGGCAGCGTGGATTAGGCATG
>CAZJBP010000042.1:0-23018 GCA_964544115.1 uncultured Victivallales bacterium
CCGTCATGAGCCGTTGGAGATTCCGAGGACATAGAACTGCTCCGGTTTTCCGGGCGACCTCGCGCCGGGGCCCAGGATGCGTGTCGGTTTCTTGAGCGTTCACTCTTCTTTCGTGCGCCGACGTTCAGCGTTCAGGATCGGCGCGAAGCGACGTAGCCTGCGACGGCGTGTTCGGCTCCGTCTTCTGCCACAGTGATTCCAACGCCTTCTTGTCTGCTTCACGGATTCTGTACAACGGTGTTGGCATCATGGCCACCATGGCAAACTCACCGGTTGTGGCGTCGTACAGCCAACATCCTGATTCAGCAACATCAAGGCTGTGTGTACAATAGTGAGGTTCGACCATCTCGCCTATCCTCTCGGATCGCCGCAGATAGCCAAGAAGCCTCGCGACCTTGACCGGGTCCTGAATAATGTGTTCCACAACGGCTGACGGATCCTGGACATCGGTCACAGTTACATGTTGCGCCCTTAGCGTGGGGCCAGTGCTTGCACAACCTGCGCACAAGAGCGCTGAGACAACAGAGATGAGGAGCTGTGGTGTCATAGTCTTTTCATGCGCCGACGTCCCAAATCATCCTGAGCCGGGCTTCCCGGCGATAGGATGGATTTGGTTGTTCGCAGCGTCTTCATTGCCTCTTCGCCCCCGCGCAAGCGTCAGCAATTTCACCGCACCGATTCCGAGCTGAAAGAACGCTCCAACGAAGGCAAGCAGCACCCCGCAGGCAATGGCAACATTTCCGACGGTCGTGATCGGTCCCATGGCGAATGGCTCGCAGTAGATCTTTCCCTCGAGATGCCCTCCCACCATCCCGATCCCGCATCCCAGCAGGAAGAGGGCAAGGCCTGTGGAAGACATCCAGAACAGATACCTTTCAGCCCGTGTCGCCCGCGGAGCACCGAGAATCACGCCCGACACCTGAATGGCGATGGGCAACGCAAGAATCAGGATCATCGTTATCATATGCTGTCTGCGAACGCCACGGCTGTGGGTGCGAGGCCCGCCGCAGTCCGGAGCCACCCACGAGCCGATGGTTCGGCTCATTGTTTCTTCTGGTATTCCATAAACGCTTCGGGAAGGCGGTAGGTCTTTCCCTTTTCAAGTGTCGGGAGAAACCGCACGACTTCTGACGGCGCAGCGGGACTTCCAATATAGAACGTTCGGCCATCTTCGGATCTAAACTCGGCATTGCAGGGCGCTATTGCCACGACTGTGGCACTGCGTGAAGGCATGGCCAGAATCTGAGCGACGTATTCATAGTGTTCTGCGTCAGAGCGCAGCGACGTCACAGGTGTTGTCTTGCAGCCAACAAGGCAATTGACGGCGACAACCAAGACAACGCCGATAGTGCAAACAGTTTTCATTTTCATCTCTCTTCTTTGGCCGAACGTCCGGCGTGTGCGACGGCCTGGAGCGCAGCGGAAGGCCGTACGCACCACGCCGTGGTTCGCCAGTTCCCTATTCATTTCCCTCAGCGGAAGATCAACGACGCAATTCGCACAAGCGCCACGAGAAGAATCACAGCAAGCGCCACGACGATAAAGACCTTTCGTTCACGGGAGAGCGGTGCGTCAGGCAGGGCGCTGCAAATCGGCCCAAGCACCTTTCTTGCGCGTGGGGCATCATTTGCACTTGTCCAAATGCTGTGCTCTGTGCGTGGAAGACCGCGCCACCAGGCGCTTGCCGTTGTGATTTGACAAGCAATGCCTTCACCCTTCAATCGAGCGATGACCTCCGGCAGAGATTCATTGCCGTCCACACGGCAGGCAAGCCTGTTGAATCGCTTTTCTGTCATGCCATCCTCATTGGCGAACGCCGACAGTCAGGTTCCGGGCGGAACGCGAGGTAACCTGGACTTTCTGGTTGGGGCCTCCATCATTGTGTCTTCTGAATCAGATTTCCGATCAGCGCAATCAGAATGCAACCGGCAAAGAAAGCGACGGTTGCGATGAGAAACCAGCGTGGCATCATGGTTCGGCCACCGAGTGGCAATGGACGGCGAATGAGCCGGACCGCAAACCAGGAGAGAGCAAAGGAGAAGTACCCAAGGATAACCCCTCCGATCCACACGGGCTTGCCGTTGTGATACAGGGTGTGTTCAGCGATCAATCCCCAAACGAGAACAACGGTCAGGCACCAGCCGACCAGCGCGCCGATGACGCATGCAACGGTGCTGAATTGCTTGGCCGTCCTGCTGACGAGTTGAGTCGGTTCCATCATCATCTTTCCATGCCCCAACGTTGTTTAGCTGGAATTCCACATTTTGCGGGTTGGCCGGCCATTTCAGCCGCAAAAGCACCCGCGGCGCTTCTTTACTATGACGGGGAGGGTAACAGAGAAAGCAGCGGTGTCAAGCTGTGGGCCGGCGCGGATCGGACTGGAGGAGAAGAAGATGCAGCGCGGGGGACGTGTGAGGACGGCACTTCGATACTCGTGGCGGCGGCGGATCGGTGGGGCGCGGCGATTCCGACTAACGTTGGATTAGCGGCGTTAGGGGGCGTTCCGACTAACGCGGGGGCTTCAGGGAAGAAACGGTCGAAAAAAGAGGCCCCGGATTCGTGGTTTGGCCGGTATTAGGACGTTAGTCGGAATTCCGGCTAATCATGGATGAGAGTGTAAGGTGTTTACAGAGCATGAGTTAGCCGTCTTTAGTAGGAGCGTGGAGGTCTGAAAGCTGAGCGAGTCTTGACGCCACCGGCGGATGGCATGGTACGATACAGCCGTACATCGCCTGAGAGAGGATAGCTCCGGAATGAATGCACGCCATCTGACGTCGATGCTGATGTTCGCGCTGCTTGCGACTGGCGCCAGCGCGGAGGATCCGGTTCTTTCCGAGTTCCAGGCGGACCAGGTGTGCCGGTTTCCGAATGGCAAGACGCAGCTCGTGTACCGGGTGATGGCGGCACCGGACAAGGTCCGCCTCGAGCACAAGGGCAAGCACCCGGATCTGGTCACCCTCCAGCGGCGCGACCTGGGTGTCGTCTGGACGCTCGTCCCCTCCACTCACCGGTACACGGAGGAGAAGTTGTCCGCGGACGGCTTCGCGTCCGCCCTGCGCATCGCCGGCCCCGTCGTCGCGGACGAGACGCTCGACGCGGAAATGATCAACGGAATGGCCTGCGAGAAGCACCGGATCGAGGTGCCCACCGTCAGCCAGGGGAAGACCGGCACCGCGGAGGCCGTCGTATGGACATGCCCCCAGCTCCCCTACCCCGTCAGGATCCAGAGGCCGGACGGAAACGTGTCCGAGCTTCTGAACATCATCGGCGGGTCGCAGCCGGAGGGCGTGTTCGAGGTGCCGGAGGATTACGTCAAGGTCGACGGCATTATGGCGGCGCTGTCGGCGCCGCCCGTGGCGCCCACTAACGCGATGCCACCTGACCCGAAGGGGCAGCGGCCGGCCTCCTTCAACGTCAAGTCGTACAAGTGGAAATTCGGCGTGCGCTGAGCGGGCGCCGGCCCTCAGGCCGTCGGCTCGGACGCGAGCCGAATGATGTCGTCGCGGTACGAGGCGCAGATTGACGCCCCCGGGGGCACGACGAGGAAGTCATCGCCCCAGGGCCCCTCGATCAGCCGCCGCAGCCAGTCGACCGAGCCTTGGAGCTCTTCGTACACCCACCCCTTTTCCAAGGCATCTTCGCGGGCCTTCGCGGCATCAATGTCGTCCCGGGGCAGCCCCATGCGGATGTAGGTCATGCGGCTGTAGTGCGGCACGGAGTCGCCCATGGTCTCCATGATGTAGCGGGCATTGTCCTCGCCGTACTTCTCGACCAGCTCCTCATACTGGAGGAACAACCCCAGCTTCTGCGGCACCGTTTCCTCGCCGGCGCCCTCCGTGTCGTTGCGCTCGGTCCACCCGCTGGTGCGGTAGTACGTTCCCGGGTGCGCGTCGAAGTAGCGCCGGTAGAGGGCGCTGCCGCCCATGAAGACGGCGATGCAGTCGTGCGACCTCGGGATGACCAGCGGCGTATGGCGGGCCCGCAGCCCCACGATCCCGTTGTTGCACAGGCCGTAGCCCAGCAGAATCGCCTCGTAGCGGCCCTCCGGCACCTGGTCCACGATGGCCTGCAGCCGCGGCATCATCCGGTCGGCGCCGAGGTCGTGAAGCCCCTTGGGCAGGAATTCCACGTCGCAGACCACCGGGGTCTCCACCACCACCCGGCAGATCTCTCGAAAGAAGATCTCACACGAAATCAGTTTGCGTCTCATGACTCTTCCCTCTATGCGACCTTCGTCATGCGGCGCAGGACCGACATCCGGCTCTCCACGTCGGCCAGGCTCACCTGGGCGAGACGGTCCAGGCTGAACGCCTCCACGGTGAACGAGGCCACCACGGACCCGTACAGCAGCGCCTCGCGCACCCGCGCCTCGGTGATCGTCCGGGCACAGGCCAGCCGCCCGAGGAATGCGCCTGCGAACGAGTCGCCCGCGCCGGTCGGGTCGTGCACGACCTCCACCGGGAACGCCGGCACGAGGAAGATGCCCTCCTTCGAAAACAGCATCGCGCCGTGCTCCCCCTTCTTGATGACGACGTACGACGGCCCCATCTGCAGGAGGGCGCGCGCGCAATCCCGGAGGTTGTAGACGCCCGTCAGCAGGCGCGCCTCCCCGTCGTTGAGCATGAGCATGTCGACCCGCCGGATCACTCCCAGCAGCGGCTCGCGTGCGATCCGGATCCACAGGTCCATCGTGTCCGCCACCACAAACCTGGGCGACCGGGCCCCGTCCAGCACATGCGCCTGCAGCTCCGGCGAAATGTTGCCCAGCAGGATGTGCCTGGCGCCGCGGTAGGGCGACGGCAGCTCGGGCCGGAAGGTCTCGAACACATTGAGCTCGGTCCGACGCGTCGTGCGGTTGATCATGTCCTCGTCGTAGACGCCCGACCAGCGGAAGGTCTTGCCCTCGCGGAATTCGAGGCCGGCGGTGTCGACCCCAAGGCGCCCATACAGGTCTCTGTAGGGCTGAGGAAAATCCGTCCCCACAATCCCGACCATCCCGGTCGGCGAGAACAGCGCGGACGCCGCGCACGCATAGCTCACCGACCCGCCCAGCAGTTCGGTGCGCGCGGCAAAGCGCGTTTCGACGTCATCCAGCCCGATCGACCCCACCACCACCACCTTCACGCGGCGTCCGCCGCCGTCACTTGCCTTCTTCATATGCACCTTCCCAAACAGGCGCGCCCGCCGCGCCGCCACTCATTCAGGCCGCGGCGCCGTCCGCGACAATCTCGTGCACAGCCACTTCCACATGGCGGACCTCGTTGACGCCGAGGCCCTCGGCCAGCACCACGCGCACGCGCGCCTGGATGCTGCGGCACAGCTCGTGCACCTTCACGCCGGACTTCACGCGCAGGCGCAGGCGCAGGTCCACGCCCTCGCGGCACGGGGACACGTCGACCTTCATCCGCCGCACGTCGGGAAACTCGGAGGCCACGCGCTGCACGTAGTCCGCAATCGCGCCGGTGCGGATGCTGACCGGCCCGCCGACCCCCGCCAGGGAAATCATCCGGTCGGAGCGCCCGGACAGGCCGCCGTAGACGATCGGGATCGCGGCCGCCACCACGCAGGCCAGGCCGGCCAGCCCGCCGGCGACCCGGTTGGCGCGGACCCACATCGCAACGCCGTCCCAGGCCGTCTCCCACATGGCCGACACGAGCAGAAAGAAACCGACCGCCAGCAGCGCCGCCAGGCCCGCGAAGCGCAGAATGGTCGTGGTCGTCGTCATGCCGGCCGGGGATCCCGCGCCGCGCGCCGACGGATGACCTCGACCAGCGCGTCCAGCGCCAGGACGTAGCCCATGCCGCCAAAGCCCATGATCTGGCCGACGCAGGCGGCGGCGGTGAGGCTGCGGTGGCGAAACTCCTCGCGGGCATGCGTGTTGGAGAGATGGACCTCGACGCACGGAACCCCGGCGGCCAGCAGCGCGTCCCGCAGGGCCACGCTGGTGTGGGTGTAGGCGGCCGGGTTGAACAGGATGCCGTCGTAGCGGCCGGGAGCCTCGCCGATCCGGGAGACCAGCGTGCCCTCGTCGTTGCTCTGCACGTCGTCGATCTCAACCCCCAGCTCGGCGGCGCGCGCGCGAACCCGGGCGACGATCGCCTCGAGCCCCTCGTGCCCGTAGATGCCGGGCTCGCGGCGCCCCAGCAGATTCAAGTTCGGCCCGTTCAGCACCAGGATTTTCATGGCTCCGCCCCCCGGCTCACGCCCGGCTCAGTTCGTCGGCGTCGTAATCGAGCACGCGCCGGTCCTCCAGCTCCACTCTGATGCGCCGCGTCAGGATGTTCTTGTCCACCACGAACCCGATGCCGTCCGGGCTCTGGACCTTCGCGCCGTCACGCGGCAGCTCGCGATCCATGTCGCGGTACTGGTCATTCTCATAGCGCAGGCAGCACTTGAGCCGCCCGCACATGCCGCTGATCGCCGTCGGGTTCATCGAGATGCGCTGCGTGCGGGCCATGCGGACATTGATGGAGTCGAACTGCCTCAGCCAGGTGCAGCAGCACGTCATGCGTCCGCAGGGCCCGAGGGCGCCGATGATGCCCGCCTCGTCCCGCACGCCGATCTGCCGCAGCCGCACCCGCACGTTGAGATCGTGCGAGAGGTCCCGCACCATCGTCCGGAAATCCACCCGCGTCTCGCTGCTGAAGAGCACGCCCAGCTGCTGGCGGTCGAAGCTGTAACGGACGTTGACCAGCCGCATCGGCAGCTCGTACTTGGCGACGATCTTGCGGCAGGCCTCCGTCGCCTGCTTGCCCATGAGCAACGTTTCCTTCTCCCGCGTCTGGTCCTTGAGCGTGGCCCGGCGGATCAGGCGGGGCAGGCGGCTGACGTCCTCCTTCGGGCAATACTCCTGCAACTGGACGACGGTCCCGAACTCGTTCAGGCCCTCAACGTCCACGATGCACTGGTCGCGCTCGTGGATCGCCAGCGACGGGGGGCTGAAGCAGCGCACCGCGGGGCCAATATCGATCGACACCAGCGCGATCCGTCCCGGGTCCGCGGGCGGGGGCGGCGCGGCCGGCAGTTCGACCGCAGGAGTAGGCGCGGGCGCGGGCTCGGGTGCCGGTGCCGGCGCCGGATCAGGCGTCGCCGCCACGGAGGGCTCGCTCGGTTCGGACAGATCACTCATTACGTGCATTCACCCCGGTCGGCGAGAGCCGCCGCCGCATGCGGATTCCCCGCTAATAGCCTACAGCCCAAATCGCTGATAGCCTTTCAGCATGCGATGTTGTCGCCGCCCGCCGTCAATTGTGCGAACCCGAGTTCGAACACCGGTTCCTCGGGCATGTTGCGCTCCAGCCGCCGGGCCAGGGCCTCGACGACGCCGATATTCCGGAGCGCCGATCGGAAGGTCAGCCCGGCAGCAGCCCGTCTCAGCGCGTCCACGTGGGGGGTATTGTAGACCAGGTGGTCGCACCCGCACAAGAGCATGACCACATCCCGCTGCCAGGCGAGCATGAATTGCAGGATCGCACTGCGGGTTTCGCGGAACCGTGCGCTGACGCGCGCGGCCAGAACATCGTCGTCCACGTCCGCCTCTGCCGCCTCCCCGCCGTCCCCGGCCTCCCCCTCCGCGATGTCCTCCTTCACCTCGTCCAGCAGGGCTTTGAGCTGGTCCGACTGCCCCAGCGCAAACAGCGCGCGGTCGGGCCGGCCCATCGACAGGATGCCGACCAGGCGGGCCTCGACGTCGGCGGGCAGGGCCACGGGCGGACCTTCCACGGTCACCCGCTGGCAGCGGGAGAGAATCGTCGGCAGCAGGGCCTGCGGGGCATCGGTCAGCAGGAAGAACGCGCAGCGGGGCGGCGGCTCCTCCAGCGTCTTGAGAAACGCATTGGCGGCCGACGGGGTCAGGCGGTCGGCGTTGACCAGCACGCCCGCCCGCCAGCCGCCAGCGTAGGACGTCTGGTTGGCCATCCGGGTGAGATCGCGCACCGTGTCGGCGCCGAACTGGCGGGATTTCTTTTCCGGCTCGAGCCAGTGCAGGTCCGGATGCGTGTGCAGAAGCGACTGCCGGCAGGCCACGCACACGCCGCACGGGCGGGCGGCTTCCGTGCAGAACAGGTGCTGCAGCAGGCGGTCGACCACGGCCTGCGCCGTGCCGCGCGGCGGGCCCACGACCAGGTAGCCGTGCGCCGAGCGCCCGGCGTCGAAGGCGTGACACAGCAGTTCCAGCGCCTGCTCGGCTTTCATGCCCCCCTCCCGCGCGCGCTCCGCACGCCGTGAAACGCTCTCCTGGGGGTCAAAACCATGCCGGCAGACTATCCGACGCCGGAAGGCCGGGACAACCCTTTTCGGCGGTCATGCCGTCGGCGGCACGAGCGGCTGCACGATGCGCCAGACGTCGCCCGCCACGGCCTCGGGTTCCCGGGTCGCATCGATCGTGCGAATGCGCTCGGGAAAGCGGCGGGAGAGCGCCAGGTAGCCCTCGCGCACCCGCTCATGGAACTCGCGCGTCTCGCGCTCGAAGCGATCGCCGTCCACGCCCTGCTCGGTGTTGCGCCGGCGCATGCGGGCCAGGCCGGCGCTCACGTCCACGTCGAGCAGGAGCGTCAGGTCGGGCGCGACCCCGCCGAGGGCGAACGCGCTGATCTCGATCATCCGGTCCATGCCGAAGCCGCGCCCCATGCCCTGGTACACCGTGGTGGAATCGGCAAAGCGGTCACACAGCACCCACGCGCCGCGCTCCAGTGCGGGGCGGATCACCCGGCCGACGAGCTGGGCGCGGCTCGCGGCAAAGAGCAGCACCTCGGCCTCGGGCACGATCGGCTCGCCCGTGCGGTCGTGCTGCAGGATCTCGCGGATCATCTCGCCCGTGCGGGTCCCGCCGGGCTCCCGGGTGCAGACCACCTCGAGGCCGAGGCCGCGCAGCCGCTCGGCCAGCCGTGCCACGTGGGTCGACTTGCCGCTGCCCTCGGGGCCCTCGAAGGTAATGAATGTACCGCGCATGGGAGACAGGTGCCAGGTGTTAGGTGATAGGTGTTGGGTGATAGGTGTTGGGTGACAGTGTTAGAGGGGCTTGAGTTTCTGACCTTCCGGGGTGTCGCGGACATCCCAGCCCAGGGCGCGAATCGCGTCGCGCAGGCGGTCCGACTCTTTCCAGTTCTTCCCCTTGCGGGCCGCGATGCGGGCCTCGGCCAGGGCCTTCACCTCGGCCCCGGCCTCGGCTTCCGGCGCCGTCAGGACTCCCAGCACCGTGTCGATGCGATCCAGCATGCCCAGGACGGACCGGGCCGAGCCGCCGGGCTCGCCGCGATCCAGGGCGCGGTTGCCCTCGTGAACCATATCGAACAGCGCGGCCAGCGCATCGGAAATGCCCAGGTCGTGGTCCATCGCCTCCTCGAAGCGCGTCCGCGCCGTGGCGGCCCAGGCCGGCAGGTCGCCGCCGGCAGGCTCCCGGGCGGCGGTTTCGCGCAGCCGCGCGGCAAACTCGTCCAGGCGCGCGAGGGCGGCGCGGGCGGCATGGCATGCGTCCAGCGTGAAGTTGAGGGACTGCCGGTAGTGGGCCGACAGCAGCACGTAGCGCAGCTCGCGGCCGCTGTACCCCTTGGCCTGCAGATCCCGCAGGGTGAAGAAATTGCCCAGGGACTTGGACATCTTCTGGCCGTTGACCACCAGGTGCGCCGAGTGCATCCAGTAGCGGACAAACGGCTTGCCCGTGGCCCCCTCGCTCTGGGCGATCTCGTCGTCGTGGTGCGGAAACATGTTATCCACGCCGCCGGTGTGGATGTCGAAGCTCTCGCCGAGGTACTTCATGCTCATGGCGGAACATTCGATATGCCAGCCCGGGCGGCCACGTCCCCACGGCGACTCCCACGCCACGGCGCCGTCCTTCTCGTCCCACGCCTTCCACAGCGCAAAGTCGGCGACGTTTTCCTTCTCGTACTCGTCCTGCGCGACGCGGGCGCCGGCCTGCATGCCCGAGAGGTCGATGTGCGCCAGCTTGCCGTAGCCGGGAAACCGCGCGATGCTGAAATAGATGGAGCCGTCGTCCGACCGGTAGGCCAGCCCGCGGTCGAGCAGGCGCTGGATGAGGACGATCATCTCCGGGATGTGGTCGGTCGCCGCCGGGTAGTGCTCGGCGGGCTCAATGTTCAGGGCGCGGATGTCCTCGAAGAACATCTGCTTGTACGTCTGCGTGTACGCGTCCAAGCCGACGCCCGCCTGCAGGGAGTTGCGGATGGTCTTATCGTCCACATCGGTCAGGTTCATCACCTGGGTCACGCGAAAGCCGCGGTACTTGAGGTAGCGGCGCAGGAGGTCCTCAAAGACGTAGGTGCGGAAGTTGCCGATGTGCGCCGCGTTGTAAACGGTGGGGCCGCACGTGTACATGCGCACGTGGCCGGGCTCCAGCGGCGTCACTTCTTCGTGCGACCGGGTCAGTGTGTTAAAGACGTTCATGGTCTGATTTCAGGGCTCCATCTCCACGGTTGCCACGGCCATGGCCGCAATGCCCTCCTCGCGGCCCAGGGCGCCGAGCCGTTCGAGCGTCGTGGCCTTGACCGACACGGCGTCGACCGGCAATCCCACGGCGGCGCCGATCAGGGCGCGCATGCGGTCGATATGCGGCGCCACCTTCGGGCGCTCGGCCATCACGGTCGCGTCCACGTTCACCGCCCGCCCGCCGCGCTCCCGCACCACCGCCGCCGCGCGGGCCAGCAGTTTCAGGCTGTCAGCGTTCTTCCACTGGGGGTCGGTGTCGGGAAAGTGCTGCCCGATGTCTCCCGCCGCCACGGCGCCCAGCAGCGCATCGGCCAGCGCGTGGCAGAGCACATCGGCGTCGGAGTGCCCCAGAAGCCCCATGGCGTGGGGAATCTCCACCCCGCCCAGCACCAGCCGCCGCCCTTCGGCAAAGCGGTGGATATCGAAGCCTATGCCGGTGCGAAACATGGCCCCGACTGTACCGACGCCCTCCACGCGGAACAATCCCTTTCTGGCGCCGTTTCGGGGTCGGCGTCGGAATCGGTATCGGTATCGAGATTGGCGTGCCGCACAGTTTCGGGTAACGGCCCCGCGGGATTTCAACGATGCCGATGCCGACCCCGAGAAGGCATCCGAACCGAAGCGGGGAAGCGCGTCGGGAAGCGCGTCTGCCCTGCGCAAAGCAGTCGCGTGGCTTGACTCCCCTAAAATGACCCTGATATGATCTCGTTCGAGTTGTTTCGTCGGAGGGACAGGGTCGGCACAGCCGCCTCGGGAAGGATGTCTTTTGCACTTACGCATGAGGATTAAGTCCGAAAACGGGTTCGCAGCCGGTGCGTGGGTCGCGGCCGTGGCCTTGGCCGCTTCATGGCCGTCGCCATCGTCAGCCCAACCGGCACCCGCCGCGGTGGTGCAGCCCAGCCGGGCACAGTCCACCGAGCACCCGTGGTTGACGCCCGCGACCGGCGACGCCTCGGCGGTCGCGACCGACGGGGACACGTGGGAGGGATCGACCGGGAACTGGTGGCAGGATTCCGGCATGGCCGACGCGCTCCACGACCGGCTCGTGATCGGTGTGCGCTACGTGAACGTGTTTCTGACCGATGACAGCCGCTCCAGCTCGGACTCGTATCTGGGGCACATCACCGAACTGGACGCCCACCAGGACGGCAATCCCCTCCGCTGGCTGTACGCCCAGTGGTGGCTGCCCTCCGTGACCCCGGCCGGGCTGGGCCTGGAGCTGGGATGGACCCATCTCGAAGCCGCCACGATCAATGACAATACGCACTATAGCGACGGGGACATCGTCATGGGCGGGCCGTCGCTGAGCCTTCTGGGTCGCTACCCCATGGAGATGCGCACGGCCGGCGTGGACTGGACCCTCATCCCGCGCGCCGGAGTGGGCGCGGCCTGGATGAGCGCGGACTTCGACTACACGCTGTGGTGGCACTACGGGTTTCATCCCGACGAGAACGCCGCAGACCCCGCGGCCGCCGCGGTGGCCGATTACAAGGACTGGGTGAGCCGGGGCGCCCCTATGGACGAACTTGACAACACGCGTTCGATCTCGCTGGACGACAGCCTCGGGTTCCTCATCATCGGCGCCGTCGAAGCCCGGCATGGACCGTGGGGTGCCGAGCTCTACCTGCGCTACATGACCGCCGAGACGGATGGCACCTACGTCCAAGAGCTGAAGAACGGCAGTCGCACGGTGAGAGATGCCGACTTTCCGATGGATAACTGGGGCCTGGGCTTCGGCGTGACGTACGCCTTCTGAGGACACGGCAATGAACAGACGGAACGCAATGCGACTGGCCGCGTGGCTGGTGTTTCCCATTCTCTCGGTGATGCTGGGCGGGTGCGAGGGGGGCGGCGGATCGTCCGCCCCAGCCCACGACTTCGGCAGCAACGACCCGAATGTGGTAGCCTGCCTCGGCGACAGCATTACCGAGGGGTACCTCCTGGCGTCGGCCGACAGTTACCCGTCCCAGTTGGCCGCCATGACAGGGAAGACGGTACACAACCGCGGCGTCGGCGGCACGCGGAGCTCGTACGGCGTGTCCATCGTTGGGTCCGTCCTCGCCAGATATAAACCCGGCTACATGCCGATCCTTTACGGCATCAACGACCTCATTCACGGCGTTTCCAAGAACGAAATCATCGGCAACCTGCGCACGATGATCCAGGCGGCCAAGGCCAACTCCACGGTCCCCATCATCGCGACGCTCACCCCGTGCTACGCCTCGCACGCCTGGATAGAGGGCGACGACATGGCTCTCAACGGCCTGATTCGGACACTGGCGGACGAAGAGGGCGTGGACTGCGCCGATCTGGAAGCCGAATTCGGCAGCGACGAGAGCCTGATCCTGCCCGACGGGCTACACCCCAATGCCGCCGGGGCTGCGGTGATCGCCCAGACCTTCGCCGTCTACATGGACTGAGCCGCGGGCATCGCGCCCGGCTCATCCGCCGGCTTCCACGAGTAGAGCCGGAACTCGACCGCACGCGGACGCGTCGCAAAATCGCTTGCGTGTCCGCTGTGGACCGTCTCTCTGAGTTCCAGCGGCCCTACGGTCGCGTCCATCGTCGCCCCCGGGAATGACTCGCCAAAAATGCCGATGCCCGCGGCGGTGGACGTGAGCAGCCGGACCGAACGGCCGCCCCGGCTGAGAGCGCGAAGGGCGGCTACGCCCGGCTCGGCTGCCGAACCTCCTCCTGCGGCGCACAGCGCCTTGCCGTTGACGATGTCGAGCCCCCACCCCAGCAACAGCGGAGTGCCCCAGCGGGGATCATCGGCCACGACCGTATAGCCCGGCGCGATGCGCGCCGCGGTGGCTTCGAGCGCCGCGATCAGCCCGTCGTACGCGGTGCAGCGCCAGGCGTGGACCGCCCGGCGAGCGCCTGCTGCGGCGGGCGCCGCCAGCACCAGCGCAGCAAGCACCCGCCACACAACCCGCCGCCGCTGCCCTGCCTTCCAAAGCGCTGCGGGGATGACGGCGGCCAGCAGGCATAGCAGGGGAACGGTAAACTCGAGATACCTGCGGGTCGCCCACGGGTAGAGCTGAGCGATCGACTGGTTGACCATCAGCAGCGCCGTAATCGCCCCGGCAAAAGCCACAAAGCCCCCGAGCGGCGTCGACAGACTCACCCCGTGGGCATCGGATCCCTGCGCCTCGACCGGCGTCGGCGAACGCCACGCCAGCCAGGCTCCGCCAGCCAGGCCGCACCCCACCAGCACCCATCCGACATACGGCAGGGCGGCATTCAGGTTGCCTGAGAGGTTCTGAATCACGGGCCCCTCGCCGCCCCGATGGATCGCCATCAACACCCCGATCACAGCGACCGCTGTGCACAACGCCACGCGTGGCCACCATCTGGGCACGCGCCGCAACCACGTCCGGCCGGCTGGCGTGGACGCCGCGGCGTCCACGCCGCCGGCCAGGAGAAGGCATGCGACGGACATCACCGACATCCCGGTCAGGTCTCCCAGCAATCGGTGCAGCGCGGGCTCGTTCGCCGTCCACGTCCACGCCGCGCCCGCCGCCAGTGCCACGGCCCAGACCGAGTGGGTGGCCACCACGCGCCGCCGGTCGTCGGCATGGCGCTCCACCCACGCCATGACAAGCAGAAACAACGCACCGAACGGCACGAAGCTGACGCGGTTGAGCACGGCGGCAACGATCAATACGGCGCCGGCGGCCGCTCGCACGACCGCTCCACTCCGTCGGTCCAAACCGGCAACACCGAACAGCCCGCACACCAGAACAACCTGGAGCAGTTCCGTGGTGGGCACCGACAGATGGTACAGCAACAGCGGGTGAACGCTGAACAGCAGCGCCGCAAAGAGGGCCAGAGCCAGGCCGCCGCCGCAGGACAGGATCATGCCTGCCAGCGCGATCACCGCGGCCATCCCCGTCACCAGGTTGACCCGCACGGCTGCCTCCGCGCCGCCGCATCGCGCCAGCACGGCGATCCATGACGGCATGAGGCGGAAGAAATACGCCCGGGCTTCGCGGGTCCCCGGGTCGATGGGAACAGCCGGGAAGCACTCGCGGTACCCCTTGTCGCCGCGGGTGAAGAAGTCGAACCCCGAGGCATCCATCCGGCCATACCCGATGAGAACCCCGGGATCGTGCCGCCCCGTGCGTTCCAGGGCCAACCCCTGGTTCACATATACTCCAGGATCCCAGCCCCCGGCGATCCACTCGCCGCGGGTCGGAAGACTCAGCAGGAGCGCGCAGGCCGGCAGGAGCAGCGCGACGCCGGGGGCAGCGTTCCGCAGCCAGCTGATAAAGCCGGACCGGTCACGACTCCACCCGAGGAGGCCCCCTGCGCCACAGAACGCGATCAGGGCGGCCAGATCCCAGGCCGGCGTGAAGCGCCCGAACTCCCCGAGGACGCACGCCAGCAGCGCGTTGACCACTACCCCGCACGTGCATACCGCCCATAGGGCAAGCAGGGAACGAACCGCGCGACCACTATCGGCGGCCCGCCCGCCGCGCCGCAGCACCCAGCCCGCCGCGAGCCCGGCGGCGGCGATGCGCACCCCGATCCGGACCCCGGCCTGGACTAGGCTGACCCAGGGCATGATGTCATCCGGCATCAAGGCGCCTCCGTCATCGGGGTCAGTGTAATCGTGTCCACCATCAGCCCCAATTCGCGCCGGTCACGCCCGCCGGCGACAGCTCCCGGCCTCCATGGCTGGCAGGTGATCCCCAGCCGGTTCTCACCTGCCCTGACGTCGGACGGGCGAATAACGGCCTGCCAGCTCCCCTCCGCAAACGCAGCACCCGTCGCCACGCCGTTCCATGTGAACCTGGGCTCGGCAGGCAGGGCTTCCGGGCGGGCCTCCGGACACGTCCGAACGGCGAGCCGCAGCGCCCGTTCTCCTCGCTGCAGCAGGAAGCGCACTTCCGCGTCGGCGGCGGTCCAGCGGACCGACCGACCTCCGGGCCCCTTCTCGCGTCCGTGGAATCCCCGCATGATCCACAGGATGTCGTCATCCCTGCCGATGTCAAGTTCAGCCCCCGACGACGGTTGCAGCGTCTGCAGGATCAGCCGGTCAATCAGCACCCCGGTCTGCGGATCGCCGCCGGCGTTCAGCACCCTGACGCGCAATTCCGGGTGGGTTCCGGGAGGAAGCCAGAAGACCGCGGACACATAGCTCCGTTCCGCGGCCACAGCGCGCCGCAGGAGCGCGTCCCCGTTCGCGGCCACCTCAAGCACGGGCCACGTGCCATCGCGGCTGAATCCATTGCAGACCAGCGTTCCGCATCGCCACACATCCTGCGGCCACACGTCCGGAAGGCGGATCGTGCCCTCGCCAGTCAGCCTGCGCACGCGCAGATCCGGGCAGCGCTCGAACCCGGCCGACAGGAATCGGTCGCAGGTGTAAGGCGACGCGGGGCCGAAATCCAGCTCCAGGGGCTCGTCCGTGGAAAGCACGCGCGCCGGGGCCGCCCAGCCCACCGGTTCACCGGCGGCAAGGCGAAGTTCCGCCAGGCCTCCGACGCCGCTGGGAAGGGGGATAAAGTGCGTTCCTTGCGCCACGCGGCATTCACTGTGGTAGGTTCCGATGTCCACCGTCAAATCCGATTCAGCCGCCGGCCCGCCGGCCGCTACGCACAGGACGGGCGAGGTGATGCCGGCGGCCACCGGCACGCTGGACGTCACCGACCGGGCGGTGCGCGGCTCCACGCGGTAGAGCGTCAGCGGAGAGTCGGACAACCACTCAAGCAGGTGCAGCTCGCGCGGGTTGAGGGTCCGGCATTCCACGGTGTTGAACGTCCGGGACAGCAGCGTGAACCCCGCGTCGGGAGTCCCTGGGACGACGACGCCGAGGCAGAAGACCGCCCGCCCGGCCGCCAAGCTCTGCGTCACCCCGCTGTTCCCGTCCTCGTCCGGCACGGGGCAGCTGTCCGCAACTCCGCTGAATCGGACCATGTCGCAGAGCGGGCGGGCGCCGTATACGATGGCCCCGGGCGGAACGGCGGACGCCAGCTGCGCCGTGAACTGCCGCAGCTCGGCAAGACGGAAGCGCTCCTTCCGGCCGGCAGCGACGGTGCCCGTCCAGAGCCAGGCCAGCGCGGCGATCGCAGCCAGCAGCGGCAGCGCGGGCGCCGCCCGACGAATGATCGGAATCCGCCGGACGCCCGCACACACCCCCTCGGCACCGTAGCCCGCGAGGGCTGCCAGCAGGAGCAGGGCGAAGAGGAAATACCGCGGCACGAAGATCCAGTAGAACGTGTAGAAGGCCGCAAAGAGCGCCGCCAAAGGAAGCGCCAGCGCAACGACCGCCGCCTGACGACGCCACACACCACGGGCCACGCCCACGGCCGCCAGGACGAACAGCCAGATCTCGCCGCGATAGAAGACCGTTGCGAGGCCGAACGTGCGGCCTGCCAGCGACGCCTCCATTCCCGGCACCAGATGCCCCTCGGCCACGCTCTGCGGAGGCAGCAGAATCTGCTGCGTGGCCAGCGCCGTCTGGACGAGCAGCGGCGCCGCGCCGAGGAGAATTCCCGCACCCAGGATCCATGCGCTGCGCCACCAGGCCCGGAACGTCCGCGGTCGCACGGTCACCCACCCGTAGAGAGCCATCGGCGCGGCCATCAGGATCGAGGGCTCGCGAACAGCCGTGGCCAACCCCAGCAGCAGCCCGGACGCCAGCGCGGTCCACCGGTTGCGGGCATCGCTCCGGACATGCCGGATCAGCAGAAGCAGGCTGCCGATTTGCAGAAGAAAGGCGAGCGGATCGCGGTACGGGCTCACCAGGTCCAGCAGCGTCGGGCCCGCCGCCGCGACCAGCGCCGCCATCGCCAGCACGCCCGCAGCGCAGGGGGACCTCGTCGGCCGCCCCCCTCCGGAAACCGCGCCGTTTTCCGCCATTCGCTGCGCCAGCCATCCGACCGCCGCGACCAGCGTCACCAGCAGCGGCAGGTTCGACAGCAGCGCGGCGGCATCCCCCGCCAGCCACCGCACCAGCGCCAGAAAAGCCGGGTAGGCCACGGGCCACTTGCTGTGAGGAAACTCCGTGCCGAGGTTCCGGGCGTAGTGCCACCAGTTGCCCGGGTCGGAGAAGGGCCTCAGGTAGTAGCGCGCGGCCAGGTAGGAAGCAAAGCCGGCCAGCAGGGCGACGGAGGCGAGCCGAATGAAGAGCGACTCAGCCCGCGTCCGCCCTCCCGGCATGTGTTCCCCGTCATCCGTCACGGCATCCTGCAGCTCCATCGGAAAGGCCCCCACCCTCCAGCCTCACCGGATGATCCCTCAGCCCTCACGCCGGCGCGGCTGCGTCTCGGCATCGGCGAACTCGAGCAACGCATCGGCCAGCACGTCGGCATCCGACGCATGACCCGCGTTGCGGAACCCCCACAGGTCGTCCATGCTCGCCGGAACAATCGTGTCGAACACGGCGGCGGCGAACCGCACCAGGTCATCCTCGTCGCACCGGAAGTCACCGTTCAGGCGCCTGCGGAACAGGTCCGGCAGGCGGGTCATGTCCGTCACGTGATCGATGCCCTTGTAGGTCGCGAAGAAGGGCTCGCCCAGCACCAGAGCCGGCTTGCCGAGCAGCGCCGCGTCCCACCCGAACGTGCCGGTCACGGCCACCACCATGGCGGCGCGGCGGACGAGTTCCGGCCCGCTCTCGTACGGCGACACGCAGACGACGTTCGGGATGCGCCGCAGCTCGCGGAAGAACCACAGCGGCCGGTAGCCGAACATCACGTCGTGCTCCTTCACGTAGAGCACGTACCGGGCGGGCAGGCTCAGCGCCACGTTCCGCACCACGGCGAGCATGTCCTGGAAAAACTGCCCCCGCACCAGCGTGGACGACTCCGGCTGCAGGTGCAGCCCGAAGAGCACGAACGGCGGCTCGGGATTGGGCAGGGCGTGGAAGTAGGGACCCGCGACCATGGCCAGCTTGCGGACGCGGACCGCCATCCAGCGGGCGGCCTTGGCGACGGGCGAACGCAGCGTGTAGTTGAAGCTGCGCTCGTGCGTCCGCCACGCCCGCAGGCCGCCCACGAACCCCTCGAACGACCCGATGCCGACCGGCCCCTCGAACCAGCGCTTCACCGGCGGCAAATGCGCCGCGCGCCCCACGCGCGCGCGGTAGGCCGCGATGTAGTCGCGCGCGCGATCCGCCAGCTCGCGGGGCGTGCCCTCGCGCAGGAGCCGCTGATAAGCCGCCGCCACGCGGTCGCGGTGCTCGAACGGCCCGCCGATGGCGGCGTGCCCGGGAATTCGGGAGGGGATGAGGTGGGCGTAGGCCACGCCCTTGCGCCGGGCGACCGCCCACGCGAAGTAGTTATGGAAATGGCTGATCTCGCCCACCAGCAGGCGCGGCTCCAGCCGCACAAAGAGGTCCGCCCAGAACCCCGCATGGGTCAGGACCACGCGCAGGTTGTATTCCAGCGGCCGGTCGCACAGATGGCGGTCCGCCGCCAGGTATTGCCACAGGGACGGGGTGCCGTATTCGCGCTCGACGACGCTCAGGCGCTCGGCCGACGGGGTCGAGTCGGCGGCGTCCCAGTGGTCGCGCATCCAGTCGCACAGATCGTGCACCCCCGCAAAGGCGCTGGTGGCGGCATACGCGCGGCGGTACTTGCTGCCCATGACCACGACATGCGCTTCGACGCCCTGCTGTCGGAGCGCGCGGGCGAGCGCCGCATGGAAGGGAACTTCCGACAACCATCCGCTGCTGACAAAGATTACAGGTGAGCCCACAGAGCCTCCGGCGTCGTTTTACCTTGTCTCGACACGTGTGAGGCCGTAGATAGCACCCTTAAGCGCGAGCTGGCAAGCGTTTATGGGACGCTCCGGCGCGCAGCTGCAAATGGAGGCCGGCCGCGTGCGCATCCTTGTGCTGACATGGAACTTCCCGCCCCGCGTCGGGGGCATCGAGCACGTGGCCGACCGGCTCTGCGCCGGGCTCCGGGCGCGCGGTCACAGCCTGCGCATCCTGACCTCGCACCGGCCCCGGTCGGCCCGGGGCAGGGACCCCGCGGACCCGACGGACGTCGAGCGCGCCCCGCTTCCCGGGCTGGCCGCGTATTCCCTTTGGGCCACGCTGGCGGCGGTCGTGCGCCACATCGCGTTCCGGCCCGACGCCGTGCTGGTCACCAGCCTGGCCTCGATGCTGCCGGCCTGGGCCCTGGCGCTGCTGGCCCCCGGGAGGATTCACCTGATTGTCTACGGCAGCGACCTGCTCGTCGCCGGCCGCCTCTATCGGCTGCTGGCGCGCGGCCTGATGCGCCGCTGCCGCCGGGTGATCGCCATCAGCGAACATACGCGGCGGCTGGCCATCGCGGCGGGCGCTCCGCCGGACCGGGTGGTCATCATCCCTCCCGGGTTCGAACCCCGCAGGGCCGACGCGGAGGCGGTGAGGCATGCCGAGGAGCGCTGGCGGCGCGAGACCGGCGGCCGGCGCGTCCTGCTGACCGTGGGCCGCCTCGTGCGCCGCAAGGGGGTCCTGGAACTGGTCGAGCGCGTCATGCCGGCGGTTGTGGCCCGGCATCCCGACGTGTTGCTGTTGATTGCCGGCGAGGACGCCGGCGCCTCGCTGATCCACAAGTCCGAGCCCATGAGCGAGCGCATCCGAGCCGCGGTCGATGGCCTCCGCCTCGGCAACCATGTGCGCCTGCTCGGGCGGGTCGGCGATGCCGATGTCCAGGCGCTCATGCGCTGCGCCGATGTGTTCGTGCTGAACGTCCTGGATCTTCCGGGCGACGTGGAGGGCTTCGGCATCGTCTTCCTCGAAGCCGGCGTCGAGGGCGTTCCCAGCGTCGCCACGCGGGTCGGCGGCATCCCCGACGCGGTGGCCGACGGGGAAACGGGGCTCCTGGTTGACGCGGGCGACGACGAGGCCTTGGCCGGGGCCGTGTCGACCTTGCTGAACGACGGGGAGCTTCGCGTCCGCCTGGGCCGCCAAGCCGCCGCGCGGGCGCTGGAGCGCTTCACGTGGCCGTCGATCGCGCAGCGCTACGAGGAAGAGCTTGAGCGCGGCGAGGCCAGCGTCCGCTCGATGCGGCGGATGCGGTAGAGCATCTCGTGGCGCGCCACACGGGCGCGGTCCATCATCTCCGCCACCATGCCGATGAACAGCAGCAGCAGGCTCAGGAAGGCGAAGGAGGCCGACGCGAAGCCGGCCCACTTGTGCGGGGTGAAGCCTCCCGTCCGGATCTTGACCGACAGCAGGAACGCGCCCAGCGCAACCGCCACGACCGCGCACGTGCCGGCCATCGATCCGAAGAACTGCATCGGCTTGTAGTCGCGGTAGGCGCGCAGGATGATGGCGGACGTGCGCCAGCCGTAGCGGAAGAGGTTGCCGGCCACGCGCGACTGTCCGTGCTCGCGGATCCCCCGGACGCGGATGGGCACCTCGGCCATGCGCACCCCGGCAAAGGCCAGGTTCAGGAACACCTCGTGGGTGTACGTGAAGTCGCCCAGCAGCACGAGCCGCAGGTACGCCTCGCGCGAGTAAGCCCGGAACCCGCAGGACACATCGTAGAACCTGCGGTTGACCAGCCGGCTCACCCACCGGGACATGAAGTGGTTGCCCCACGTCTTCGTGCGCGTCATTTCCGGCATCAGCGAAGGGTCCATGAACCGGGACGCGCTCACGAAGTCCGCCTCACCCCGCAGCACCGGGGCAATCAGCGTGGGGATGTCCGCCGGGTTGAACTGACCATCCGAGTCGATGGTCACCACCAGGTCTGCGTCGCATGCCATGGCGTGCTCGATGCCCGTGCGGAACGCCGCGCCGACGCCCCGGCGGCGGTCGTGGCTCAGCACCGTCGACCCCAGAGACCGTGCCAGCGCCGCGGTCTCGTCGGTCGACCCGTCGTCCACCACGACCACGTCAACGGAGTCAACGCCAGGGATAGCCCGCGGCACCGCGGCAATGACCCCGGCGATGGACTTCGCCTCGTTCAGCGCCGGCATTTGGACAATGAGTTTCATACGACCACGCGACTACTGCAGCCCGTACACCGGCTGCAGCTGCTCCAGCGTGGGCAGCTTGTCGTAGATCTCCCCCTTCGGGCCCTGCCAGGTTCCGCCGCCGGCCGGCTTGAGTTCCACCGCGGTGCGCGATCCGTTGGGGTTCGTCAGCCACACCGTCTGCGGCTGCTCCACCGTTGCGGCCGCCGCGGGGGCGCTGCTCTCCGTCATCAGGCCGTAAACCGGCAGCAGCTGCTCGTCGGTCGGGAACGAGTCGTAATACTCACCCTTCGGCCCAACCCACATGCCGCCGTCGGCGGCCTTGAGCAGAACCGAATTTCTCGACCCGTTGGCGTTCGTCAGCCAGACCGTCTTCGTCTCGGTCGTCACCCGCGCCGGAACCACCGTCTGCGAGGTCACAACCGTGGCGGACACCACCGGCGCCGGCCGGTAGATGATCGGGCCGGGCCCCGGGGGCACCGGCTGCATGGGCATGACGACCACCCCGGGCCCGGGTCCCATCGGCCCGTAGTTGGGCGGCCTGTGAGGAGCTGGCTGCGGCTCTTGATAGTGCCTTGGCCGCTGAGGCGCCGACGGCGCACCACCGCCCTGCGGCCCTGACGGCTGAGACGGCTGGATCTGCGTGGGTGCCTGCTTCGGTTGAGACTGGGACGACTGGGAAGGCTGCGAGGGTTGCGACGGCTGCGACGGCTGGCTCTTGCCCCCGCCCTGCGACCCGCTGGGCGGCGCCGCGCTCACCCCCATGACAGCCACCAACAGCACGGCTGTCGCGATTGAATACTTCGAGGAATTCATAGCGCACTCCTTCCATTCAAGAACCGGCGTTCTACGCCATGCGGAGGCTGTCATAGCCCCCCTCTGGAGCAACTCTACGCCCGCAGCCGGTAAGGTGCAAACAGGAAACCGAGGCAAACGCCATTGCCCGCATGCAATGGGGGGTGGTAACATCGCCGCTGTTGTTGTTGCCGGAGGGCAGGGCGTGCAGATTCCCGGGTTCGACATGCAGAAGCCGATCGGCGAAGGTGCGATGGCCTTCGTCTGGAAGGCGTGGCAGAAGTCGCTCCACCGCACCGTGGCGATCAAGATGCTGAAGCCGAGCATCGCGTGCAACCCGGCGGAGATCACGTCGTTTCTGCGCGAGGCCCGGGCCGCTGCCGCCCTCAAGCATCCGGGCATCGTTCAGATCTACGACATCGGAGAGCTGAACGGCTCGTACTACCTGGTGATGGAGTACATCGACGGCAAGACCGTCGGGCACTTGATCCAGCGCGATGGGCCCCTTCCGGCCGGGCAGGCGCTGACCATCGTTCGAGCGGTGGCCGAGGCTCTCGACTACGCTTGGGAGCACGCCCACCTGATCCACCGCGACGTCAAGCCTCACAACATCCTGATCGATGCCGACGGGACGGCGAAGCTGTCGGATCTGGGCCTGGCCTGCACGGTGGCCCGCGGCGCCCGCGCAGCCGCGGATGAATCGGACTTCGTGGAGGGCACCCCGAACTACATCTCGCCGGAACAGGCGCGCGGAGCCCCGCACATCGACTGCCGCAGCGACATGTACAGCCTCGGCGCGACGCTCTATCACATGGTCACCGGCCGCATTCCCTTCGGCGACCTGCAGCCCGCCGACGCGG
>CAZJBP010000043.1:0-10912 GCA_964544115.1 uncultured Victivallales bacterium
ACCAAGTGGAAGAAGGACACGAACGAGGACGAGGGCTTTCTGGTCGTGCGCTTCAAGAGCGGCGCCTGGTCCACGCTGCGTTTCTCGTCGATCGAAGAGAAGCCGTACCAGGTCTTCAAGGTACTCGGTACGAAGGGGAGCATGGCGCTGGACTTTGGCGCCACGGAGATCACGACCCATCAGGGCGATGACAAGGTGACCACGCGGATTCCGAACCCCGGGTCCGAAGGGTGGAAGTTCTACCAGAATATCGCGGATCACCTGACGAAGGGCACCGCACTGGTGATCACCCCCGAGTGGTCGCGGCGTCCGATCCACATCCTGGATCTGGCCTGCCAGAGCGCCAAGGCCGGGCGCGCGATGAAGTCGACGTACAAGTAGCTGACAGGGGTGTCAGGGCGCTCGAGAGCCCTGACACCCCCGTTCTCCGCGAGGAGGGGCGAGCCCGGCGTCGCGCAGGGCCGTAACCGCAAGGAGGCATGCCGTGCAAAGACACCGGTGGTCAGTTTCAGCGGGTCTTCTGACCGCGCTGCTGGGCGCGCAGGTCGTTTTCTCCTCCTCCATCATTACGACGCCCTACAACGGGGCAGACCGGCTAGTGCTCCATACCGATGCCGGCCCGCACGCGGACGGCTACGGCCCCGGCGGCATGACCGACAACGGTGGCGTGACGTACAAGCAATGGGGCGGGGACCAGCACACGCCCTCGATGCTCGACGGGGTATTTAGCGGGGATAAGAATTTTCCCAACTCGATGACCTCCTCGACCCTGGCGAATATGGACAGCCAAGACCCTTCCGGGACCTGGTTTTGGTGGAATGCGCATTTCGACAAGCCTATTGTGATCAGCCACTTTGTCATCCGCACGGCTGACCATTCCAGGGATAGAATACCCGATCAGTTCCAGCTTCGCGGCCTTGACGATTCCGGAAGCTGGCACGTGATCTACCGCTACAACCAGAACGAAGTCGGCGTCACCCCGTGGGGCACGTGGATTGATGCCAATACCGATTTTGCGAACAATACTGCGGTCCTGTTCGATGGCGACGGAGTGGATTTCGCCACGCCCGCAGGATACAAGCAGATACGATTTGAGTTGTTCTCCGCCCTCCACGGCGACGGAGTCGGCATCACGGAGTGGCAGCTGGCTGGCGTGGTGTACAAGCCCGCCGGCGTCTTGCTGATCGCGCGCTGACCTCGGACGTCACTTCGTGCGCCGGATGGAGAGGATGCGGACCTCCAGCGGGCCGAGGGTTTCCTGAAGCGTGGTCGATCCTGCCGGCAGGCGGGTCGGGGCGGTGGCCTGCGGATGAATTCTCTCACACCAGAAGCCTCCGAAGCGGGGCGCCAGTCCGAATGCGCGCGGGTCCAGGGAGATGGTGACCGCGCTGTCGCGCGTCCGGCCGTTGGCCAGGACAATCCCTAGGGATCCGTCTTCAGCTTTCCAGACCGAGCCCTGAACGCAGGCGACATCTTGGTATGCCGAGCGGCTTCCGTCATCGAGCAACCCGACCAGCTCTCCTTCGACGAGATACTTTACCCCGGCCACGCGGGCGTGAGCGAGGGTCCGGAGATAGGCGCGCTTCTGCTCATGCTCCGGCAGGAGCAGGTTGAAGCCGAACCAGCCGTTCTGGCAGCCCCAGACAAAATCCCTTCCCATCTCCAGCGCCCATTCCTCGTCGGAAAGCTGCTCCAGCGCGCCTTCGCGGGATCCGAAGTAGATTGTGTAGCCGGAGTAGACGGCAGGGAGAACGGGAATGGAGAACTTCGAGCGCTCCGTCACGACGAGCAGTTCGTCCAGGCCGTCCATGTAGGGCTCCGCCGTGCATTCCGACGTGATGAGGACGCTCCGGCCCCGTGACCGCGCAAACGAGCGCACGTTCTTGAGCATCTGGCGATATCCGTCAACCCACCACGATCCGCCGCCCAGGGGATGTCCGTGCGTCTCGTCCTTGCAGAGGCACGGCGGCGCGGCGGCGATCTGGTCGATGTAGATCGCGTTGACGCCCAGGCCGGTGACGACCTGTTCAACGTTCGAGAGGACCGTGTTCTGCCAGAACGGCGTGGCGGGGCACATGGGAGCCTGCTTCACCCCGTTGCCGTAGCGCTCGTTGAAGAAGCGCCCCGGGCTCCTCTTTGCCGCGTAGGGCGCCAGCTCCGGAAAGTCCGGATGGGATTGGTCGACGATCCGGCCGTTGATGTAAGGCATGACGACCAGCCCCATATCGACCATGCCCCGCGCGAGCTTATCCACTCCGGCCTTCGCGGGGAGGAAGTGCGGGTACTGCGTGTCGAAGTCGGCGACCGGCCAGTTGTACCAGTGGAAGCCCAGCGGAACGCCGAAGTAATCCTGCGCCTCGCGGACCTGGTTGATCATGGTCTCGTGGTCCCCGACGGAATTCAGGGTCCAGCCCCATTCCCTCAGCCACAAGCCGATGTTCCGGCCCGCGCGAAGCGTGGCCTTGCCCTTCGATAGTCGACCCTTGGCGGTCCACGGCGCCGTGACCGCGAACTGGCGATAGATCTTGCAGCCGGTCAGCCAGTCGCCACGGTAGACCCCCAGCATGGCCGCGTAGGGCGCCAGGTAATCCGAGCCAGGCACGCCCATGTTCTCCGCGTAGGTTCGGATGCCGTATTCATTGCCCGGCTCGATGATGAACTCCTTGAACCAGGCCCTCGGGTCGTGCGCCGCCATGTAAACGCTGTTCGAGCCCTGCGAGGCGCACGCGAACTGCGTCGACATGCCGCGCCAGCCGTCCGGGTAGCGCATGTGAAGGCGGCCTTCGTAGCCCCGGTAGAGCGAGCCCCAGGTCTCGGCATGCCCGAACGATCCGGCCAGGTCGTAGGTGCCCGCCTCAAGAAAGCCGTTGATCCGGGGGAAGTCCACGGCGCAGAGCCCCCACGTGCTGGACGGGTTGTCCACCCTGATTCTCCACGAGGCAATTCCGCTCTCGCGCGGCAGTTCGATCACAACCTCCACGGATCCGTCGGCGTCCTTCTCTCCGAAGGGAAGCTGCGTCCAGCGGAAGGTTGCACGCTGGACGCCGCGCCATGTCCGTGTCACCACGGCCGAGGCATAGGGGTACTGCGTGCTGGAAAGCCAGGTTGTGCCGGCGTCGTTGGTGAAGAGCGCCTGCCACAGCGTGTGTGAGGCCGGCAGCTCGCGGATGTGTTCCACGCCGGTCACCGCATCGCGCATCGACGCCAGGCCCGCATGACGCGGCTCAAAGGCCAGCCGCACATGCTCGTTCTGCAGCACCGTCTGCGATTCCTGAGCCGGCGGGCTTTCTGCCCGCCCGTCGCCGGCGAAGGCGAGCACGATAGAGGTCAAGACAGAGAACGCCCGGGCCAGGGTGCTGCGCATGGAGCCTTCCTTCTTCAAGCGCGGCCCCGCTCTTCGTGCGGACGCGTTCCTGAGCGAAGGATGCACTGACGGTACTCGTCGAGCATGATCCGATAACTCTCCGGCGGCACATCCGGAATGCCGCCCGCAAGAATCAGGCTCAGCCGGTCTTTGTTGGTCATGGGGGCCCGCCTCAGTATCCGCCGCACTCCAGGCAGGTTTCGTAGACCGCCCGCAGGTTCTCCAGAGGGCAGCGGGGCGGGAGGTTATTCCCTTCCTGGAGCGAGAAACGGCCCCCCTCCATGATGCCGCTCTGCAGAATCTCCCGCGTGCGCGTAGCGCAGTGGTCCGGCGTGCCGTGGCTCAGAAGCGCCACGTGAGGGCCGCCGGAGATCTCGACGTCCGGGCCCAGTTCGCGCCGCACCCGGCCAAAATCGATCGGGAATCCGGTGTCGAAATTCACGATGCCGAGCTTCTGGTGCAGGATCGGCAGGAGTCGCATCACATCCCCGCACAGGTGGATCGAACGTCGCTGGCTGGCGGGAGTGGTGTCGGAGATGGCGCCGTACCACTCCTCGTGCAGGGGGAGGATCAACGCCTCGTACATCTCGGCGCTGAGGAGTTGAATGGAGTCGTCGGCCGCCCAGCCATGGTCGCCCTTCTTCCACGTGCCGCTCACGTTGGCCAGCGCCTGGTTGCGGGTCACGACGGCGTCGATGATCTTGCGCATGAAGGCCACGGCCTTCTCCGGCTCGGTGCCGAGGAGGGTGAACAGGTCCGTGCCCATGAGCACGGCGCCGATGGTGACGGGGCCGTCGAAGCCGGCGCCGAACGGCAGGACATCCACCTTGCGCCCGTGATACGTGAAGTCCCTGGCCGCCTTGAGCATCTCCTCCCGGAAAGCGAGCTTTTCGCGGACCCAGGGGTTGTCGAGCGGCCGGGAGAAATCGCGCCGCAGGAAGTCGTCGACGTCCGCCTCGGTCATGCAGGGCGTGTTGCTGGGCACCTGTCCCGCGTCGAAGACAACCGGCGCACCGAAATAGGCGCCGTCGTACGTGTTCATGGTGTCGACGCCACACGACCACATGTCGGGCAGCTTGCTCGACCAGTCGCTCACCTCGTTCAGGACCGTCGCGCGGTATTCCTGGTGGCGCGCCTGGACCGTGAGGGACACGACCGGGTCCTTGAAGTACTGCTCGAACGTATAGCCCTCGGGGTTGAGCGCCGGGTCCAGCAGGATGACCCGCACGTTCGTATTCCAGCGCAGGGGCACGCGGGTGGGCTTGCGAGCCCAATACGAACTCCAGACGGCCTCTTTCTCTCCATCCGTTGGGAATCTCACGGCATCACTCCTCTCGCGCTAAACACGTCTCCCGCAAGGCCGGAACTGTCGCAGGAGCCGGCTCTGCTGACAAGACAGCAACGCTCAGGGCCGGCGACAAGAGCCTATCCCTCGATGAGCCGGAACGTGCCGCGCAGGCGGATGTCCTCGGCGGATGCACCGACCATGATCTCGAATTCGCCGGGCTCCACCACGCGCTGCATGGACGCGTTCCAGAGTGCCAGCGCTTCGGTGGGGATAGCGAACTCCAGCGTCCGGGTTTCGCCCGGCTCGAGCGCGACCTTCTCGAAGCACGCCAGGCGCATGACCGGCGTCGTGGTCGAGCTGACGAGGTCACGGAAGTAAACCTGCGCCACCTCGCGACCGGCGCGCGCACCCGTGTTGGCCACCGTGAAGCGGACGCGCACGGCGCCGCTGGTTCCGGCCGCCGGCGCCGCGATCGACAGGCCGTCGTATCCGAACGTGGTGTAGGTGAGGCCGAAGCCGAAGGGCCAGAGCGGGTCGGGCGAAGCGAATACGTAGTCGCGGCCCGGTTTCTCCGGCGAGCCGGGCCAATGGTAGAACCCGCGCCCGCTGGGCTTGTAGTCGTACACGGTCGGAATATGGCCCGCGCTCTGCACAACGGTTACCGGCAGCCGGCCAGACGGGTTGACCCGCCCGAAGAGGATGTCCGCGATCACATGCCCCTGCTGCTCGCCCGGGTAGAAGGCGCTGAGAATGGCGGGGATCTGCAGTTTCATCCACGGCACGCTGTACGGACGGCCGTGCAGCATGACGACGATGGTCGGCGTGCCGGTGGCATGGATCGCGCGCACGAGCTCCTGCTGGACGCCGGGCGGCACGGGGTCGGTGACGTCGAAGCCCTCGCTGACGGTGCCGCCCCAGGGCACGGTGGGATCATCCCAGCTCTCGCGGCCCATGACCGTGCTGGTGTCTCCGATCACCACGATGGCCACGTCACTGCCCTTGGCGGCGGCGGCGGCGTCAGCAAAGCCCTCGGTGGAGAGCCCGACCAGGTCGCAGCCTTTCGCGTAGCGGATGTCGACGCGATCGCCGACCAGATCCTTAAGGCCGGTCAGCACGTTGACGCCGTGGCGGTTGCTCTTGCTCCAGGTGTAGCTTCCGAACTGCACCTGGGCGGCGTTCGGGCCGATGACCGCGATGGACTTGAGCTTGTCGGCGTCGAGCGGCAGCAGGCCATTCTCGTTCTTGAGCAGGATGACGCATTCCTCGCCGATGCGGCGGCTCAGCGCGACGTGCGTAGGCGTCCGCACGCGCTTCTGGATCGACTCCGGGTCGATCACGCGCCGGTCATCAAACAGGCCGGCCATGAACTTGGCCCGCAGGACGCGGCTGACGGCGCGGTCGATCAGGGACTCTGGAATCTTGCCCGAGCTCACGAGGTCTGACAGCTGCGGGTAACAGTCGGGGCCAGGCGCCTCGATATCGACGCCCGCCTCGAGGGCCAGCGTAGCAGCCACGGCCTTGTCAGCCGCCACCTTGTGAATATCCGCGCTCATGCCCACGCCGCCCCAGTCCGAGTAGACGTAGCCCTTGAAGCCCCACTCCTTGCGCAACACGTCGGTGAGCAGCCAGCGGTTGGCGTGCGCCGGCATGCCGTCGACCTCGCTGTACGCCGGCATGACCGCGAAAATATTGGCTTCCTTGATGGCGGCCTCAAACGCCGGCAGATGCAGAGAGCGGAACTCCCGCTCTCCGAGCGAGACGGGGCCGATGTTGAGCCCGTTATTCGGCACGCTGTAGGCCGCAAAGTGTTTGGCCATGCACATCACACGGTCCGGCCCGATCCCGGCGCTGCTGTCGTCGCCCTGCATGCCCTTGACGAACGCGACGCCGAGCCGGGCGGCCAGCGTGGGGCACTCGCCGTAGCACTCCTCGACGCGGCCGCTGCGCGGGTCGCGCGCCAGGTCAAACAGAGGGCTGAGCGCCTGGCAGATGCCTATAGCCGAGGCCTCCTCGGCAACCACACGGCCCATCTCCTGAACCAGGGGCGGATTCCAGGAGGCACCCAGCGCGATGGACTGGGGAAAGATCGTCGAGCCCAGCGCGAGCACCCCGTGCAGGCACTCCGCGCCTGTGAACGCCGGGATGCCCAGCCGGGTCTTCGTTCGCAGGTAGGCTTGCGAGTCGCGCCAGCGGATGCTGTTCATCAGGGGCTCGTCGCCGCAGTCGGCCCAAAGCATGCCGCAGCTCTTGCCGGCAAAACTGCTTTCCAGCGACTCGGCGGTGACCCGCCCGTCCTGAATCTCCAGCTTCCCGAACTCGCGCTGTGACATTTGCGCGATCTTCTCGTCCAGCGTCATGCGCGCCAGCAGGTCGGCGACACGTTGGTCCACAGGCAACAATGGGTCTTGGTAGTTCATCCGGCTCCTTCGTCTATCCTCACGGTGCAGTGGCCCGGCTGAAACCCGAGCCCCCTGACCGCCCCGCCTTCTACACCATAACGCAGCGTGGTCACAGCCGAAACGGATAGCCCGGCACGGACGTTCACCACGTATCGGTGCGAAACGGGGCGGCGGGCAGGCCTTCTTTGTTCATGAGGTTGGGCATCGCCACTTGATCCCACGCAAATCGCACGGCCACCGGCTCCGCGACGCGCGTGCTACTCACGACAACGGTGTTCTCGACGATCTCGGCAGTGGCTTCAACGAATGCCTTGTCTTCGCCGGCGATGCTGAAGTGGGTGAGCGCCTTGCCGTTGCGGGCGACGAGGCCGGTGCCGGTGTGGTCAAAGGTGATGCGGATCCTGTTGCCCTTGACGCGTGAGGACCTGAAGAGCGGACCGGAATAGACGAGGCCCTTCTGCCTATAATCCTTCGCCAGCGCCCAGAGCGCGAGGCGCTTGCCGACCTCGCTCTTATTCCGCGGGTGAATGTCGTCGGGCGTGGCGATGTCGTTGATGACCACCATTCCTGTTCCGGGCACGAGCCCCAGCACCCTGGTCTGCATCTCCCACAGGCGGGGCAGCCGGTCGGGCGGGAGGTCGTACTTGAATGGGGCAAGCTGGACGAAATAGAAGGAAAACGGCCGGCCCCAGCGCTTCCGCCAACTCTCGATCAGCGCCCGCATATGCTCGGCGTAGAGCGTGTCGCCGGAATTGACATTGCTCTCGCCCTGGTACCAGATGGCGCCGCGGAGGGCGAACGGCGCGAGGGGGTGAATCATCGCGTTGTAGATGGCGGTGGGCGAACCACACTCGGCCTGGACATTGGCCACTTCGGGCCGCAAGGCGGGTTCCCGGGCAAACCCTTCGCGTGGAATCCAGGGCTGAATGAGCGTGGCGTTCCACGCGCTTTCGATGAGCCCCACCGGCTGGTTCAAGGCCTGATGTACGTTGCGCCCGAAATAGTAGAGCGTCGCCGAGAACCACTGCGCGGTCTCGGGGGTGCACACGACCCATTCCGCCTTCACGTTCTTCTGAGGTTCAGTGGCGGCGACATTCGGCACGCGGAACAGCCGGATGCCGGCGAACTGCGCGGCCGCAACGATCTGCGCCGCACGCGGCCCTGGCGGCCCTCCCGTCTCGCACAACCCCTGTTGCATGTTGGATTGGCCCGAACCGAGCCACACTTCCCCGACGAGAATATCAGCGACTTTGATCGCCGCGCCGGACGAACCCGCAATTGTCATGTCGACCGGCGTGGCGCTGGCGGCGAGCGGCCGCAGCTTCACCTTCCAGGCCCCGGTCGCGTCGGCTTTCGTATCGTGGCGTTGCGTGCCGAGGCTGACGGTGACGGTTTCGTTCGAGTCAGCCCAGCCCCAAATCGTCACCGGCAGCTTCTGCTGGAGAACCATGTGATCGGAGATAACGGACGGTAGCGTGATGGCGGCGAATGTCGGCAGCGAAGCCACCAGCCACGTGCCGATCAACGCGAGAGAAAGTGTCCTCATGTTCGGCGTCCAAGCTCTCATTCGGGGTGGCGTCATGACGGCATCCGGAGGCGGAACTCGACCGTGCAGTTCCGCGTGCCGCGCGGTATCTTCACGGGAGCGACGACAGAAACACCGTCGAGTGTGGCGGCTGTCCAATCGGCTTCAACGACAACCGTCAATCGCACGCCGGCAAGGGTGATGTCCTTGAACGAAAAAGCGAGGGTCTTGAACGGAGCCAGGTGCAGGTGCGTGGAGTCCATCTTCATCCCCAGCAGGCGCACGACGTATTCCCAGGCGCACTTGTAGCGGGGATAGGGCGGAAAGCGCGGCGTATCCTTGGCCGGCTCGTCGGGCAGGATGCCGGTCTTCAGGGCGTCGTTGATCGATTGGTTCCATTCACCCACCGCCAGGTGATTGTTGTGCAGGCTGGCCTCGACCGAGCGGAAAACGTCCAAGGCTGCCGCCTCGTTGCCGGCCTCGCCCAGAAGCGAGCCGAGGTTGAGCTGGCCGCCGATCCAGAAGACGAAGGCATGGTACCCCGAGCGGTCGATCACCCGGCCGGGCCTGAGACCGTTGACCCAGCCGCGGAAGCCGCGTTCAGGATCGTCGATCAGGTTGTGGCGGTAGAGGGTTGTCAGCGCGGTCCTGATCTTGTCCTCAGGCAAGACCGACGGTAAGTCGGCGGCAATGGTCACCACCCATTTCCCAAAGAGCTGGTCGGAGAAGAGGGTTTCCGGGACGCCGCCGGCGGCGGCATCCGGGGTGCGGCTGAAGCAGTTCCAGCAACCGGTTTCCTCGTTCCACAGCCGGGCGTCATAGTGTTCGACTGCGCTTGCCGCCAGTTCGCCAAGCGGTCGGCCGCCGATGGTAACGGTGTGTCCGGCCGCCCGGGCCATCCGCTCCAACGCGCGCAGGCCGTAGACCCAGGCGGAATTGACGAAAGCGCTGATGCCGGGCATCTTCCAGCAATCATAGCTCTGGTTGCCGTCCCGCGAGGTGATCAGGTCATCGACGCTGGCCGTGCGGTACACGTATTCCGCCGCGGCAACGGCGACGGGCAGCGCCCGCTGAAGCCATGCCGGGTCATTGAACCAGAGGTGATCACGGTACAGGCGGGTGAGGAAGACGGGCTCTTCGACATAATGGCAGGCATCGCTCCATAGCGAATGCCAGACAAAGCCGCGGTTTTCGCCTTCGGCCGGAATGGCCTGCAGATACTGGTTCATCTCCATCCGCTCGATCTCGGGCCAGTTGATCAGGTACAGCCAGGAGCTGTAGACATTGACGTCCATGGTGCAGACCCAGAAATGTGGGGTCTCGATCTCGAAGAAGTACGGATCGTCGCTGAGGAGGGTGGAGGTGATGACCGACGTCAGCGACGAGAACCACAGTCGCTTGAACTCGGCGGGCAGGTCATAGGCGTCGTGCCAGGCGTCAATGGCCTCGGCCCATGTGTCTGCGTGGATCGAGGCACAAGCGAGCACGGCGGCCGCGTCGGAAAACCGTTTGGCGTAGAAGCGCCGATAGGAGTCGGTGGCGGCCGGGGAGGGGGTATTGAACTGCGGGTAATGCCAGGCAATGAACAGGCGGACCGAGCGGCTTTCCCCCGCCCCCAAGTGTACCGCAGTCGCCACCCCCGCGGGGTCCGCATGGCCCCCGGGTATGCGGAACGCCACCTGGCCGGCCGGTTCCTCGAAGCGGGCGCTATCGCCCTGGGCCTGCAACGGATCACGGTGCCCCAGGCGGACGGTTAGCTGCCGGGGGCGGGATGTCGTGTTCGTCAGGGTCACGTCTAATACCAGAACCGGGATCGTGGAGCTGGCGAGGTCATGGGGAATCATGGGCGAGAACCCGGTCATGGCCACCGTCAGTCCATCGCCGGCATTCTCGAAGGCGAAGTGGCCCCTGGGCAGAAAAGCGTGGGCCGTCACCCGGCTGACCGGCGTTGCCTCCGGTTGCCAGGCCACCGGCGTCTCTTGCAGCGCAACCGTTCTTCCTTCCTCGGTGAGGAAGAGCGCGAAGGGCGCTTTGTTCGCGGGTTCGCATAGATAGTTGCACGCCTCGTCCGGTCCGCGACCATTGTACGCCAGGCTCTCACGATCGGGGAACGAGTTGAAGTTGACCTTCACGAACCCGTACTTCCCGAAGACCAGGTACCCCGTGCCGATCGCGCCAAACGGGATGCCAACGCCGTGGGAGACGTCAATCCAGCAGGCATCTCCTTCAGCCGCCGGCGGGACCGGGTGTTGCCCACGCGTGGCTAACAGGTCGGCCGGGTTTGCGCACGGTGGTGGTGAGGGCTGATGGTGCGGCATCGTCTCTTGCTCCTTCAT
>CAZJBP010000043.1:11012-22955 GCA_964544115.1 uncultured Victivallales bacterium
ACGCCCTTGCGGCCACCGAGGACTTCCACCCAGATGCGGCCGCCGGCCTTCCGGACGGCCTCAGCCGGAACAAAGGCCTGGTAAGGGGGCCACACCAGCGGAATGCAGTCCGGGCCCACGTGCACCGCGGCCGCCGTGCAGGCCAGCTGCGGCAGGTCAACGCGAATGCCGCTCGCCCCGGCGGGCAGGTCCACGTCCACGGCGTACTTCACGCCGTCGCCATACTGGGGCAGCCCCTGGTCCAGCCAGTCGCCCGCCGCGAGTTTCGTCGGCGCTTCCGTCAGCACATAGTTTTCCTGGCGCCAGTGCTGCAGGCCCGGCTCGCGCAGGCGGACGCCGAACCCGCCAACGATGTAGATGGGCTCCAGTTCCATGTCGGGTCGGTAGTCGAAGCGAAAGACGATCTCGTTCTCCCCGGTCCGAAGGTGCGGGGCGATGTTGAGGGTTTTGAAATCCTCGTCGAGCCACCACCCGTCCACGGCGGTCACACGCCGGCCGTTCACGCTGATCTCAAAGTCCGCAGGGCTTTCCGTCGCCAGCCGGCACACTGCCGGCAGCGCCCCTGCCTCGAACGTCCAGCGCAGCCGGCAGGAATCGCGCGGCGACAGGTCCACCTTGCCGAGAGAGTACAGGTACCAGGGCTGGTGCCCGTCACCGTGGCGTGCGCCGAGGCCGTAGTGAGCGCGGATGCGGGCGTCCGCATCGAGCACGGGAACGAGTTGCGAATACGCCGCGTCTCCGATTGCGAATTCGCAGTGGTTGAGGACCAGGCAGTTAGGATCCGTCAATTCGATCTCATAAGGCCCGAGAATCGCCTGAGCCGGTCCCTCCACAACGCCCGCTGCGCGCGGTGCCGCGTCCGGAACGTCGAGGCCCACGGAGAGCAGGATGGACCCGGTGGGCGGAAGATCGAGGGACAGCTCGACCTCTCCCTTTTCGACGCGTGCCGGGAGCAATGTCCGGGTTCCGTCCATCGGGTTCCACGCCACGACCGGAGCCGCACCGGCGGTTCGGATCGTGATGTGGTGACCGGCCACGCGGTCGTGGGACTGAATGAACAACAGGCGGCCACCGTCGATCTCGCGCAGCATGTACCACATGCAGGTCTGCTCCACGCCGCGCTCCGTGATGCTCACGCGCCGGGGCAAAGCCTGTTCCACAGCCGCAACACAGCCGGCGACCGTGCACCGGCCGGCCCCGGCCGCCAGTCGTGCGACAGCGTCGGACGCAACGCTCTCTACGCGCGACGGCATCTCGCCGGCAAAGATGAGGATTCCGCCTGATGCTTGGAACGCCTCCAAGATCTTCAGTGTCGTGCCGCGGAGGGTTTGTGCTGGCGGCACGATGATCGCGCGGTAAACCATCTGCCCCACTCGCACGCGACCGTTCTCGGCGGAGCCGTATGTTGCCAGCAAGGACTCGTCCGCGAGATCGAAGTCGTAGTGGTTCTTAAGAAGATCAAACATGATGGCGTCGAACTGACGGAAGTATTCAGTGACCGTCCCGACCTGGGCCGGGTGACCTTCCTCGAGTGGGGTGAAAAGTCCCCACGCGGTTTCGATCGGATGCAGCACCAGGACGTCCCGCACCGGCGAGCCCTGCCGCAGCATGTACCCCAGCCGCGCGAAGTAGTCCTCCACGGCGCGGTAGTACCGGCCCCACGAACAGTGCAGCAGCTGGCTGGGCGGCCAGTCGCGCTTCGCCCCTCCGGCGAGGCTGTAATGCACCAGGTGCACGCAGCGGAAGTTGATCCCGCAGGCCGCCTGCCATTCGCCCACAAACTTGTGGGCTTCCAGCGAGCAGTCCCACCCGATGCCGCCGTACAGCTCGGAGAGCGTCCGCTCCTTTCCGAGCTGATCGGCCACCGACGTGCATTGCTTGACCGTGCCCAGCTCACGCGACTGATCCCAGAGGATGTCGACGCCCGGCCATTGCATGTGCTCGTAATGCGGCATCGCCGCGCCCACGGTGCGACACTGCGACGCGAAGGTCTGCTCTTCCACCACGTGCCCCATCAGCACCAGCTTGTTCGCGTCGCACCAGCTGCCGATCTGCTGCGTGAAGTTCTGAACGAACAGCTCGGTCAGCGTCTGGCGGTAGTCGTGCCGGATCTTGGAGAAAGCGCCGTCGGCGAACGGCCGGAAGAGTTCCGGGAGTTGGCCGAGCATGTCATACCCGCGCCGGCCGGCAAATTCGGCGGGCAGGTTCGGCGTCCAATGGATGGCAAAGGTATCCATCAACCAGGACATGCTGGGTTCGTCGGTGAAAATGGCGGGGATGAGGCCGCCAAAATCCTTGCCGTAGCGCTCGGCGTAGGGTGTGTGAGTGCTGGCGATGAATGCGGCCACGGCATCCGGATTGAGCGTGTCCGGGTACCCGCCGTCGTTGTACCAGCCGGTCCGCGGGTGACGCTTCTCCACGTAGTGCTCGGCGACCTCTCCTTCGCGCGGAGCCTGGCCCCTTGCCAGTGGCCGGTACGCGAGCAGATGGCCTTGCGGGTCCAGCCGCAGGGCGAAGCTCGCGATCCACTGCTCTTCGTTGCCCGTGCGGTCCGATTCGGCCCGCTCAAGGCGGCGCCCGAGGAAGTCCGGGTTGTCCCGGGTCACGGATCCGCCGGCGCTGCCCGAGGGCCAGCGGTCCTCGTCGTACAGATACGCCTTCATGCCGGTGGCGCGGGCGTATTCAATGCAGGCCGTAATGCAGCGGAACCACTCCTCGGAGAGATAGACGGTCTTCAATCCATACCGGCTGTGCATGAAGAAGCCGCCCATCCCGGCGTTGCGCATCGCGTCAATCTGGCGGCAGAGGCGCCCGGTATCGAGCCGGTCGTTCCAGGACCAGAACGGCGCATCGCGCCAGATGGGTGAGGGATCGTTCCACTGGGCAAATAGTTCATTCGAGCGCGGCATAGCGGTTTCCCTTCCGTTGAGCCGGCAGGTTAGCGATCTGGTCGGCAAAGCGCAACGCAAGCTCGCGATTCGGAAGCAATTTGTGTTGCCGAAGCCCCGCGTGCCCGTCGAATATACCGCCCGAACTCAACAACGCGGGAGGCCGTCATGATCTATCGAACACTCGGACGCGCTGGACTGAAAGTCAGCGCGATTTCTCTCGGATCCTGGCGAACCTTCGGACAAACCGTCGATGATGCCGCCACGCAGGCGTGCATGGTGGCGGCGTACGATGCCGGCATCAACTTCTTCGATGGCGCCGAAGCCTACGGCAATGGCGCGGCGGAGGCCGCCATGGGAAAGGTCTTCAAGGCCTGCGCCTGGCCGCGCGACACGTACTGCGTCTCCAGCAAAGTCATCAGGGTCGGCAGCAAGCCCACCCAGGGCGGCCTCTCGCGGAAGCACCTCGTGGAAGCCTGCGACGCAGCGCTGCAGCGCATGCACCAGGACTATCTCGATCTCTTCTTCTGCCATCGCCCGGATCCCGAGACGCCCCTCGACGAGATTGTGCACACGATGAACGAGCTGATTCAGCGCGGGAAGATCTTCTATTGGGGCACCAGCGAATTCAGCGCTGCGGACCTGGAGTCGCTCTATGCCATCGCGGCACGCGACGGCCTCGTCGGCCCCACGATGGAGCAGACCTGCCACAGCATGCTGAATCGTGCGCGGGTGGACGGCGAACTGCTACCCCTGTTTCAGAAGCACGGACTAGGGACCACGATCTATTCGCCGCTGGCAATCGGGATCCTGACGGGAAAGTACATCAACGGTATTCCCGCCCAGAGCGCGATTGGTCAGGGCGGCGATTGGATGAAGAACATGCTGACACCGGCGGTCATCGACAAGACCCGGAAGCTGGCGGCGCTGGCCGGCGAACTGGGCATCTCCATGGCGCAGTTGGCCCTCACCTGGTGCCTCAAGAATCCGAACGTCAGCACCGCGATCATCGGCGCCACCCGGCCGGAGCAGGTGACCGAAAACGCCGCCGCGGCGGATCACGTGGAGAAACTGACCGCCGACGTCATGCACCGCATCGAGGCAATTCTGTGATGGCAATTCCGTTGAAACTCACACGCGAGCAGGTGGAGGAAGCGCTCGGACCGCATCTTCAGTGTGAAGGCGGCGAGATGCGGCGCCTGGCGTTGGACGTCTTCGCTCACTGCGTCCTCGGCAAGATTCGCAGCCCGGAGGGAACGCTGGCGCGCCGCTGGCTCCAGGCCGGCACCGGCGAGGCCTTCTACGGCCAGTGGATCTGGGACACGATGTTCATTGTCGATCTTCTGGCCGCACTCCCGGGGCAGAGGGATTGCATCCGGGACGTGTTCCAGAATTACTGGGATTTTCAGGAGCGGTGGAACGCGCAGCGCCCGCCCCATGCCCACGACATGGTGCCCTGCATGATCGAACCACGCAACACGACCACGTGGCTCGATTACCCCGCCTACTCGCAGATTCCCATCCTCGCCTGGGGGTTGGAGCGCGCCTATCAGCGCAACGGAGACAAGGAACTGCTCCGGCAGGGCCTTTCTCCCATGGAGCGATTCCACGAGTGGTATTGGCGCGAGCGCGACGTCACGACGTCCGGCCTCGTCGCCGTCGGATCGTACAGCGCCGACATCCAGCACGCGCGGTACGAAACGTTTGACTTCGAATGCAATCTCGACGACCTCAAGCTGACGGCCCACCCATTCCGCCAGGGCCCCGGCGAAGGCAACTTCTATGGCGATATCTGCCTCCCCGGCATCACCAGCTATCTGATCATGGCCGAACGCAGCCTCGCCAGGCTGGCCGCGGTGATGGGCGATTCCGCCATGGCTGGCCGCCGGATGAAGCGGGTTGAGGCCTCCGTGCAGGCGATGCGTCGTCACATGTGGGACGAGCAGCGAGGGGTGTTCCTGGCCGTCCACCGCGACACGCTTGAGAAGGTGCCCGTCGCCACCATCGGCAGTTGGATGCCGTTAATGGCAGAGGTCCCGACGAAGCATATGGCCGCGCGCATGGCTGGACAGATGATGACCGAGGCGTGGCAGACCCCGCTGCCCGTCCCGACGTGCGACCGCACCGACCCGCGATGGGTCTCGGACAGCTACTGGCGTGGCGATTTCTGGCCGCCCACCAACTACCAGGTCGCCGTCGGCTTCGCGGGCTACGGGTACAGAGACATCGCCGCCGACATTGCCGATAAGAGCATCGCCAATGCGATCAAGAACGGCATCAGCGAGCACTACGATTCAGTAACCGGCGCAGCGCTCGGCACCCCGGACCTCGGCATGTCCTGCACGCTGTTGACCATGGCGCTGGATGGATTGAGCCGCCGGTATTCCGCGAAGCTCGCCTGAGCTCGACGGGAACCCGGCGGCGGCCGGAGGGGGCGCATCCCCGTTTCAGTGCAGGCCGGTTTGGTGTGTTGCCCGTCCCGCCGTCGAGGTTGTCGGCCTCATGCGCTTTTCGGAGGCCTGGTCCCGCAACGTCATCCCGAACGCAGTGAGGGATCTCGCCCCCGCTGTGCTTGAGGCTGCCGGGGGATGTGTCGCGGATCGGGTCGAACGGAGCACCCGCCATCCCGTCCCGCATGCGGCGTTGTCGCGACCGGCGCAGACCGGAAGTCTGGCGCCGGTCACGCCGCCTTGCCTGCGGGGCGGTCTGACGAGTTCCCGTTCGAGCGGCGGATACGCCGCAACCCGATCCGCGCCACGTACGCCACCGCCCCGGCCCTGGGGCCGGGGCGGTAAAGGAAGCGCCGGCGCGCATGCCTGAGGCTGCCCATCCCGCGCCCCTTGGCGGATGGTCGCCGGACCGGAGGGGCCGCCCCAGAGGGCCAAGTCAGTGAAACGAGGATGCGCGCGCGCCGGAGGCCTTCGTTCATGGCGCGCTTGTGCATGCGAGGCGATTCTGACATGGTTTCGCGATGCAAGTGTCTCTGCAGGCCGGCCGCGCATGCGCTCTCCTGGCGTACGTGCTGCTGAGTTCTCCGGAGGGCGGCTTGGCCGAGCCGGCGGAGAGCCCCGCCTCCTTTCATGTGTCCGAAACCTACACCCCCGGTGCGCGGGCCGGCCAGGGGACGTGGGTGCTGGGCGCCGTGATGATCGGTTACACGAATGTGCCGTGCTCCCCGATCTTCATGGAGACGTTCGACGACTATGCCCCCGGTTCAGTGGTGGGGCAGGGACCGTGGGTGAGGAATTCCAGTTTCTCCGCCTTTCATGACATTGACAAGATCGGCCCTGTCGTGTCTGCGGGCGATGACCAGCACGCCGGGGGCGATCTCAACAGGGACACGGCCGCCACTTGTTTCTTTCCCGACATCTTCGCCAACGGCAACGCCGCCGGCCGGGTTGAGTTCGACTTCCGCCGCGGCTGCCTCGAACTTGATTTCCGCCTGGGTCCGGCTGTCGAGGTCAACGGAGTCGCGTCGAACGTAATCAGCCAATCGATCGGCGGACAGTTTGCGGGGTATGGCGGCGGCTGTTTCACGGCCTTCTTCAAGGGCGGCTTTGACAGCCCCAGAATCATCTATCGTCCCTGGCAGCCCGGTACGTTCTACCACATGGTTATGGACCTTGTGAAAACGGGGACTGTGGTCACGGTCAGGTCACAGATCGACGGCATCCCGCTTGGAAACTTGTCGGGGCCCATCATTCCAGATCTCACCGCCCCGCAGGGAATCAACTCGTTGACGTTCCGCGGCGCGGACAATTTGTCTCCAGTCTACGCCGTCGACAACATCAAGGTGTCCGTTCCCTTCAAGCCGGGCGGTCTGCCGCCCAGCGTGCCCTGGAGTATCATCCCGTAACGTTGAACCGGTGTTGACGAGCAGAAACCTCCTTCCCATGAGACTACGGCTGGCCACGATTGCTGTTGGGTTGCTTCCTCTCGCCTGCGCCGCCGCGGAGGTCCCCGCGTCCTGGTCCGCAGACCTGCCCCAGGCCTCCATCGAGCTGAAAATGCGCTGGGATGTTCTGCGGAATCACGCGCAGATGCCGGGAGGCGAGCTCCCCCCCGATCCCGCGGTGATCCAGGAGGCTGTGAAACTGAGCGCGGAGACCGGCGCCATGCTGGGCGAGGACCCGCTCCTCCGGCAGGCATTCTGGTGCGATGTCGACCGGATGCTGCGCAGCGCAAAGCCGGCCGATCTGCTCCCGCTGCGCGCCCTGCAGGACAGCAAGGCGGAGAACCTGGCCGACGAGGTCCGTAAACAGGGCGACGCCTCAGAGGCGGTGTGGTTCTTCCGGTGCTACCCGTGGGCGCACAGCGCCCAGGAAGTGCTCATCGACTTTGGCGAGACTGCGCTGCGCAACGGCCGTCGCCACTGGGCTGAGCGGGCCTTCCAGGATGTGCTGGCGCACGCCGACGACCCCGAATTGATCGCCCAGGCTCACATCGGATGCTGGTTTGCACTGGCCGGGCAGCCGGAGCGGCGGGAGGAGTTGGAGCGCGCCATGTCCGCCGTGCCTGACGACACACTGTTGCCGTGGCGGGGCGGACAGGCCAAGGCGACCGAGATCAAGGCGGCCATTCGCATACCCATGCCGGTCACGGATGCCACCCCGGTGCCGGCGCTCTCAAGCGTGAGGCGGCTCAAGATCGAACTCCCCGCCGCAATGGCGGCCGTTGAACCGGTGAGGCCCGGCCTGCGGTCCGCCACTCTTGGACTTGGCCCCTGGACCCTCCGTCGGATCGAATCCGGCGGGAACCTTGTTGTCGTGATCGGTTCCCGCCATGTGGCCTGCTACGACGCCTCCACGCAGAAGTTGCTTCGTCTGTGCGGCGAGCCCGTTCCACCGGACAACGCGGTCGAAATCGAACGGCCCGCCGTGCTGGGCCGAAGTTGGAGTTCCGTTGTCGGTCAGCACGCGGGGTTATCCACCGGGGGCGAAGCGATCTACCGCCTGATGCCGATCAAGCGCGGCGACAGGCTGGAGTACTCTGTGACGGCCCGGGATGCGGGCAGCGGCCGGATTCTCTGGAGCACGGGTGGTCGGGATGAGTGGAAAGAACTGTGGCCGCAAAGCGAACCGATTGCGGGCGAAGGCTGCCTGTACGTGCTGGCGGCCGGAGGACGGGCGGGCAAGGTGCCGGCCTTGTATCTGGTATGCCTGGACAGCTTGAGCGGCTCCATCGCATGGAAGCGGATGCTGGGCCCTCTTCCGGGCAATGATCGCCTGCGCGAACTTGCCCTCGGGGGCAGCGCGATCACCGTGCAGCGGGGTGCGGTGTATGTCTCCACGGACATCGGCATGCTCGCGCGCTGCGATGTGCGCGACGGCGCGCTGGAGTGGGTCCGGGCCTATCCCAGCGAGCAGATGGACGAGCACTCCAGAATCCAGTACCAGCGCGACGGCACGGCGCCGCTGGTGTTGGACGGCAAACTGTTCGTCGCGCCGCGGGACCACACGGGCGTCATGGCTCTCGATGCGGCCACCGGCCGTTCGCTGTGGGAGAAAGCGCCGGTCCCTTCCGACCGAATCGTGGGCGTTGCCGGACAGGTGCTCGTGACCCAGGGCGGGGATGGCCTAGCGGCATTCGATCTAGCCTCGGGGGCTGGGCTCTGGACCCAGGCCCTCGATGGCGCAAGGGCGCCACGCGCCCTCGTGGCGGGCGCGCACGTGCTGGTTACTCAAGGAGATCGGCTGCTTCGCTTCCTGGCCGCGACGGGCGCCGCCGTGGATGAGCTGCGCCTGAACGGGACGGAGGGGTCTCAGTTTGCCCTGCTGGCGGATGGGGCGCTGGCGGAGTTCGTCGAGGAGCGCGCGGCGGATCCGGTCGAGCAAGCGGGAAGCGTCGCCGGGCCGCTGCGGCTTCCGCTGGCCGTGCAGTGGGAGCTGCCCTGTGAACGCCCGATGCTGGTGACGGGCCCCGCCGGCGCGGAGACAAACACCGTCGGTGTGCTGTCCGGCAGTCTGCTGCTCTGCGTCGAGGCGCAGCCGCGCGGGCGCGTCGTCTGGCAGAGCCGCCAGCGCAGCCGCCCGAATTCGGTAGGCTTTCACGGCAACCTGTTCCTGGCCGCCCGCGATCGCACGCTGACGGCGCTGAATGCGGCGAGCGGAGTGACGGAATGGGTGCTGAACCTGCCTTTTCGCGCGGACATCATCGGCGGAGACGAGCGCCTGCTCTTTGTCGGCCAGGCAAACGTGACAGGCTCCGTGGCGGCGATCGAGCCCCGCACGGGCAAGGTGAGCTGGCAGCAGGAGTTCGGAAAAGAGGCCCGGCTAGCCGGGGGGCGACTGGAGTGGATCAGCCTGCAGGGAGATGGAGATGCGGCGGGGGCGCCGTCGCTGCACCTGTACTGGAGCTCCGCGGCGTTCGACGGCGACGGGAATCGGCCGGCGGAGGTGGTCGTGGATGCGGCCTCCGGCGGCGTGCGCGAGGTGAAGCGGTTTCTCCCGGGCGAGCCGCAGTGGCCGCGGCAGATTGCATTCGGCGACGTCCGGACCTACGGGCGCCTGCGGCGGCTGCCGCCGTGGCCGGCCCGCGGACCCTTCCTGACGGACGCCCTGGCCTATGTGGGGGACGGAGGCAGGGCGCACTTTGCGCGCCTGGCGCAGCCGGGGCAGGACCTGGTAACCGGGTTGAATCTCGTCATGAACGTTCAGCCGGAAGGCCAGTACTGGAGTTCGGTCGGACTGCACCCGACAGCCGACGGTTCGTTCGTCGCGCGCATGGGCAAGCTCATGGCCTTCGACGCCCTCAGCCCCACAGGCACCGTCTATGAGCTGCCGCGCACGGTCGCCGCGCGTGCCGCTTACAACATAGTCGATTTTCAGGCCAACACGGGCACGGTCATGGTTGTATCGGGGCCCGAGAGCGCCTTGCCGGAGTCGATTATCGAACGCCAGAAGCGCGACCTGGCGTCCGGCGGCCTCACGAACGCTTCGCCAGATCAGACCGCGATGAGCGTGGATGTCTTCAATCGCGCGACCGGACAACTGACCGGCACGCAGGAGCTGCCCGGCGCCACGGCCCCGGGGGCTGGCTACGCCAACCAGGCAAGGCTGCTCGGGGGCGGGTTGCTGACGACGGATGATCGGGGCGTCTACTTCCTCCGGTCCGGCCTGCCGGCCGCAGGGCCGTAGTCGCGGTTATGGCCGCAAGGCGACGTTCAGTCGCGTCAGCGTATCCGCGTGAGCCGCCGGCTGGCCGTCGATCAGGACGTGGAGTCCCTTCCCTCTGCCATATCGGCTTCCGTCGCGGTCCCAGGCCACCGTCAGGTCGTGACCGTGGTAGCGGACCCGGTCGAGGCAGAACCAGTCCCATGTGCCGTCCGGCAGAAGGGGATTGATAACGACCGAGTCGTCGTGCTGCGGCCGGATGCCCACGAGGCCGCCAATCACCAGGTCGCAGAACGTCGAGTGGTTGTAGTCCTTGCCGCGCTCGGCGGGTGCCTGCTTCCTCTGGAGCAGGAGCGTGCGCGAAATCCAATCGCCCGTGTACGGGTTCAGGTTCTCATCGATCCACGGGACGATACGCCCGTCCGGATGGACCAGCCGGTGGCTCCGGGCATAGGTCAGCAGCGCGTCAAAAAACGCACGGCGGCCGATGACGGTCTGGTCGTAGCCGTTGAGCAGGTTCGCCAGCCCCGTCAGGACAACCGCGGTAGCCAGCGGCCAGCTCGGGCCGTTCCACTGGCACTCATGTCCGGAGTAGGCCAGCGCAAACCCCGGCTCGCGCTGCTCGGTGAACGTCGGTCCGAACGGCGCCCCAAAGCCCTGCGGATCCAGCAGGTGGCGCCAGCCCGCCTCGTAGCCCGGGGCGGGCAGGTTGAAGCACCAGGGCGCAAAGCCGTACAACTCGCGGGTCGTCGTGCGTGTCGCGTCGTCCTCTTTGAGGATCATGAAGAACTCGCGCTCCGGATCCCAGAGGCGGTCCTGGACCCGCTGTTGGGTGCTCGCCGCCTTCGCGGCAAACTCATCCGCCAGTTCGCGGCGTCCGCCTGTCCTGGCGATGGCGGCAATGGCGGCGGCTTCGCCGAACATTGCGCTGTTGAGCAGCGGCCGGAAACCGTGGCCACCGATGGACACCTCGCCGCCGTCCTGCCCGTCGGTGATGTAGAACAGGCCGTTGGGCCGGCCGCCCATGCCCTCGCTCGCCTTCCCTTGCTCCCACGTGCGGTAATAGGCGACGAGATCGTCCAGCAGCGCCACCGGCAAGCGCGCATCGCCGGTCACCGCCGCCCGCTCCCAGATGGCGTGCGCGAGCCACGTGGTGTAGCGGTAGGGGTCGCCGCCGCGGCGGAACCAGAACGTGGCGTAATCATCGAGATACTGCGGGTCGGCCAGCCAGCGTCCCTCGGCCATGTGCAGGCCCGCTGCCATGTCGATCGTGTTGTGCTTGCCTGCCCAAGGCACCGGCGGCAGGAATTCCGTGATTACCCAGCCATCGGGCGTTTGCTTGATATGCTTCCGGTAGGTCCACCACCGGAAGTAATACGTGAGCTCCAGCTCCTTGTCCGGGCACTCGAACAGCGGGACGGTGCGGCTGAGAAAGTCCTGCGCCTGCGCGTTGGGGAAAGCATTGGCGTAGACCTCGTCGTCGGCCGCATTGAACGCATCCACATACGCATGGAGGATATCCGAATTCAGCATGCCTGTCCCCCCCCCCTGAACGCCGCCCCGAAGATGCCCGCTGCCGAGCTGGCAGGCAAGCCTGATTCCGGACAGCCCGATTCCGGAAGGCCATTCGAGCCGGGCGCATTCCCGTTTCGGTGCACGCCGGATGGTTGCAGACCCGGATAGCACGGATTGGGGCATGAGGGTCTCCTGGGTGGAAGGGAATGGCACCCCTTCAGGGTGCGTCTCGTCTCGAGTGTGGCTGATGTCCAGGGGCTCCGCCCCTGGCTATTGAATGGCACCCCTTCAGGGTGCGAACCGGGCAGGTGGGTAGCACCCCTTCGGCGGGGTTCGCCCGGCAGGCTGAAGGCCTGCCATTCGATAGCCCAGGGCAACGCCCTGGGAACGCATGGCCATGACCTATTCCCCCGCACCCTGAAGGGGTG
>CAZJBP010000044.1:0-22937 GCA_964544115.1 uncultured Victivallales bacterium
AACCGCGGGCCTGACACTACCCATACTGCACTTGCACTGGAACGGGGATGCGCCCGTTTCCGAACGAGGGACAGGTCGCGGGCGCATCTGCGTTTCATTGCACGCCGCGCAGGGGGCTGGCGCTCGGAGAGCGCCGCCCTACGCATACGCACCTGTCCAGCGAGATGGCCAGTGCAACAGAGTAGGCCGCGCCTCTCCGAGGCGCAGGCCCGCGCGGGGACGCGACAGGCAATGAAACAGATTCTGCTGAAAAACCCCCCTTGGAGAAGAAACCCATAGGGCAGACGCCCCACCGGCAATCGTACTCGTCCTCGTCCTTCGTCGTCGTCCTCGAGTTCTCTCATGTTTTTCGAGTACGAGGACGAGGACGACGACGAGGACGATTCTTCAGATAGGGCAGACGCCCCACCGCAGACCTTCTTCAGCGGAATCTGAAACACAGATGCGCCCACAGGTCGCTGCGTTGACAAAGGCGTCTCGGCAATCGTACTGTTCGAGCTGCTGAATCCACCACACCCCGGTAGCTCAGCTGGACAGAGCGGCGGTTTCCTAAACCGCAGGTCGGAGGTTCGAGCCCTCTCCGGGGTACCAATCTTGCCGAGGAGGAGACGCGGTCATGCGAGCGATGTGGTCACTGGCCCTCGTGTGCTGGGTTGGCCTGGTGCTGGGATGCGGCAAGCGCGACGCGCCGCCGGCTGTGGCGACCGTGCCCCAACCCCCTTCGCCGGAGGACGTCGCCGAGCAACACCTGGCCTCGCTGCGATCGGAACTGATCGCCCTCAAGACCAACAAGCAGGACGCGGCCGTGCTGGTGCGCCTGCGGTCGGAAGTCACGAACAGCGTGCTGTCGCCGCTGAAGGGCGTGGTGTTCTCCTGGTGGATGCAGGAGATGGCCCTCCAGGGCATGACCAACGAAGCGCGCAGCGCATACCTGGATGTTGTCGGGCGCGACGATGAGCGCGCGCGCGGCGGCTTCGGGGTCGTGGAGCGGCTATACCTGCGGAGCGAGAGTTGGTCCGAACTGCTGGCGTGGGAGCGCGCGCTGCTGAACAAGGATCTGCCCGACGACCTCGTGCCGCAGGCCTGGATGCTCGTCATGCGGGCTCAGGACGGACTCGGAAGGCTGGGGGATGTGGTCGCCGAGGTACCCGCTGTGGTGAAGGCTATGCCCGAGGCCGATGCCGAGCGCGTCGTGGGCTCCGCCTTCCGGATGGCGCTGGATGGCGGCCAATATGCGCTGGCCGGGAAGATCCTCGATGCGGTAGTGACGGCCGGCGCGGACAAGGGCGGGTTGAAGCGCTTTGTCCGGGTGTCGCGGGTGGACCTGATGCTGGCCTCGGGACGGCTGGCGGAGGCCGAGGCCGGGCTGTGGATCGAAGCGGCCGAGTTGTCTGACGGGGAACTGGCGCCGCGGGCCAGCCGTCTGATGGCCGCATGGAGGGCGGCCGATCAGGAGAATGCGGCGACCGCTTTTGCCACGCGGGCGCTGGAACAGTGGGGCGAGCGGCCATTGTCGCGGGGCGAAGTCGGCGCGGCCTGGGTCCGGGCCGCCGTAAAGGACAAGAATCCGGATGCGTTCATCGCCCGCCTTGACGCCTGCGTGAAGGCGAACGTGGGCGCCGACGCGCTGGTGCCGCCCTTTCAGGACGGATTCTACGCCGTCTTGTCCTCCGGGACGGAGGCGCAGAAGCGCCAGTGCCTCGAGATGGCGTCCCGCCTGCAGGCCCTTCCGGCTGGGCAGGAGAGCGACGTGGCCCAACTGAAGCTGATGCGCGTGGACGGCGCCTTCCTGATGAACGATTTTCAGACCGCTCAGGACATCGTGATGTCCGGGATTCCAGGCCACGACGCCGAGTGGCAGTCGGTGCTCACGAACAAGATCGCCGCGCACAGGGCGTTGGCCGAGAACCGGCCCGAAGATGCCATTCGCTGCTTCCGCGCCCACATGGAGAAGGTGAAGGCATGGGAGAGCCCGGAACTGAACCCGGAAAACGGCCTGGCGATGCACAAGGAGGCGGTTCTCGGGTTCAACGAAAAACGCATCGGCGACGTCTATGCCGGCATGGGCCGCACGGACGACGCGGCCGCCTGCTATGCGAGGGCGAGGGCGTATTACGAGGAGGCGCTCAAGACCGTGGCCCGGGACAGCAAGGAATACGCGTCATACGAGCAGGAGATGAAAGAGGTCCCCGCCGCCCAGTGACGGGCGGCCGTGCTCACGTCGCCGCGGGCCGCTCGATCTCGATCCGGCGATCGTCGTCCGTTGCCCCGGGATTCATGTAGACGTGGACCGTGCCGGCCGGCAGCAGGTCCGCTGCGCATTCAGGCCACTCCACGGCGGTGATGCCGCCACCTTCGATGTACTCGTCCAGCCCCAGCGCCAGGGCCTCGTCCGCCGACCGCACGCGGTACAGATCAATGTGATAGACGGGGGTTACGCCCCGGTACTCGTTGATGACCGTGAAGGTGGGGCTGGTCACGGCCTGCCGGACGCCGCACGCCCGCGCCAGCCCGCGCACGAAGCACGTCTTGCCGCTGCCCAGGTCGCCGTGAAGCGCGATCACGGCCGGCCGTGGGAGGCTGAGCGCCAGTTCGGCGGCGGCCCGCTCGGTTTGCTCGGGGCTGTGGGTGTCAATCGTGATCCGCATGGAAGTGCTCGTAGCCGCGTGCATCCAGGGGCGCCGCCGCCCCGTGTTCGTCGCTCAGCAGGATCCGGCCGGCATCGGCCGTGACGGTCCCGATACGGCAGGCCGGGGTCAACCCGGAAGCGGCCCAGAACCGGAGAAAATCGGCGCAGCGTTCGGCGGGCACGGTGAAGAGCAGCTCGAAGTCCTCGCCATCGCACAGCGCGTGGCGCAGTGCTTGCGCGCGCGGGAGCGCGGCCAGTTCGGGGGCCGCGGGGATGCTGGGCGCATCCAGCGTGCAGCCGGCTCCGCTGGCGGCCATGAGGGTCCGCAGGTCGGTTGCCAGACCGTCGCTGATGTCCATACAGGCGGTCGCCCAGTCCAGCAGGGCGCGTCCTTCCGGCAGGCGCGGCTCGAAGCGCAGGTGGCGGCCGGCGAGGCTGCCCCCGAGCGCGCCGGTCACCAGCAGGGCATCGCCAGGGCGCGCGCCGCTGCGCAGCAGGGCGCGCCCGCGCAGCCCGGCGCCCACGCCGAACACATGCAGGTCAATGGCGGCACCGCGGGCCGTGTCGCCGCCGACGATGACGGCGCCGTGCCGGGCGGCCAGGGCCAGGGCGCCGGCGTAGACCGCGTCGACCCAGGCCACCGGGCACTCGGGCGTCAGCACCAGGTCGATCAGGATCCACCGTGGAACCCCGCCCATGGCGGCGATGTCGCTGAGCACCCGGCCGACCGCCTTGTGGCCGACCGCCTCGGCGGGCGCGTCGGGGGCGAAGTGGACCCCGGCGATCACGGGGTCCGTGGTCAAGAGCCAGTCTTCCGCGCCGGTGTCGGCGGGCCGGACCACCGCACAGTCGTCGCCCGCGCCGGCCACGACGCTGGCGTCCCGGGGCAGGCGCCGCGTGAGGCGCCGGATCAGGGCCTGCTCGCCCGTGTTACCGACCGTCATCGACACGAGAATCTCCCGTTGCCGCGTCCAGCGCCCACACTTCCCAGTCGTTCCATGAGTCCTGAGCTTTGATCTTAAGCCCGCGGACGACCAGTGCATCCGCGACGGTGCGACGGTCGCCGCTGTTCACGACGAGCACCACCGGGCGCCCGGAGGCGTCGTTGCCACGGCGAGCCGCCAGCTCGTCGAGGAACGTCCGCAGGCGGCCCTCGGCGCGCGCGACCGTGCGTCCGAAGGACAGGCGGGTCAGATTGCCGTCCAGGTAGAACCGCAGGCCATTCATTCGCGAGCGGTTGACGAGGATGTAGCGGGCATCCGCGCCGCCCGCCCGGAGGCAGACGTCGGCCATCGCCCTCATGTCATGGTCGTGCGGCCGGTAGGCGATGACGGCTTTGGAGGCGAGCAGAAGCGCCAGAGACCCCCCCACCAGTCCCAGCAGAACCCGTCGCGAAGGCCGCCCCCGGAGCTCCATCCATGCCGCCAGGCCGAGCGCCAGCGGCACCGCGAGCGGCAGCACGTAGAGGGTCAGCCGGCTGCGGCTGCAGGCGAAGACGGCCAGCGGGATGACGAACCACCACAGGAGCAGCCGGGCGGTGGGGCGCGCGAGCCAGTGCGCCCACGTCTGTCGCCGCCAGAGGCGCTCGCGGATGACGGCGGCGACGACCACGGCCAGCCAGACGCCGAGCCCGGCGGTCAGCGGCGGGGCGTAGACCGAGATGGCCTTATCCCAGCCGCGGTTATGTCCGGCCGACGAGGCCACTCGCCCGATGACCTCCCGGCGGATGAGGTCGGCGGCGGTCACCTCTCCCGAGGTGAGGATGCCCGCAAACCACCCCATGCCGATCAACGCAAAGATCAGGAGGGCCGGAACCGTGAAGAGGGGCAGGTTCGGGGCCGAGCGTCGTCGCCACACCACCAGGCCCGCCAGCGGCAGCAGCGCGGGCGGGCCCTTGGTCAGGAACCCGAGCCCAAGGAGCACCCATGCCGCCAGGACCCAGCGTCGGGCCGCCTGCGGGCGGCCGGCGCGCCAGGCGGCCACGAAACACAGAACCGCGCCGGTCTCCCAGGCGCAGAGCAGGATGTCGGTGGTGACGACGTTGGCGGCGAAGAAGCACAGCGGCATTGTGGCGAACACGGCGGCCGCGATCCAGCCCGTGCGGCGCCGCCACAGGCGGCGGCCCAGTTCGTAGACGCAGGCGGTGCTGAAGGCGTAGGCGAAGGCGCCGTACAGGCGTGCGCCCCAGGCATTGCGCCCCAACAGGCCCATGCCGGAGGCGATCGCCCAGTACGTCATCGGCGGCTTGGTCAGGTGGGGGTCGCCCCAGAGCATGGGGATCAGGTAGTTCCCCGTGGTCTGCATTTCCCGGGCGCACTCGGCGTAGCGGCCCTCGGACGTTTCCCAGATGGACCGGGTTCCCTGGAAGGGCAAGGCCACGAGGAGCGCGGCCGCAAAGACCCACAGGGCGCCGTATCGCCAGATGCCGCGTTCAGCCGGAGAGGTCACGGATCAGTCACTCCTTGCGACCAGGGCCGCCCCCAGGATGACGCCGATGGCCACGGGGGCCCAGACGATGAGGTCGGGCCGCCACTCCGGATGGCGCGTCAGCGAGCGTGAGACAATGATGAAGACGTAGAAGGCGAAGACGAGCAGCAGGCTGACAGCGACGCCGATCGAGGACTCCTTGCGGTGGGTCTTGACCCCCAGCGGCATGCCGAGCATGGCGAAGGCCAGGCATGCGGCGGACAGCACCCACCGCTGCTGAAGTTCAACCGCCAGCTTCATGGCCTGAATCTGCCTTTCCGCCGCGTCCAGTTCCTCGATGTCGGGGTCGACCGCAGCCATCTGCGCCAGCAGTTCGAACGACGTCTTATCCTTCGTGAGCTTGGTGGGCGTTTTCACCTCGAGTGCGCCGGCCATGCGGATGGGCAGGCGCGTACAGTAACCGGCCCCCGGACGGTCATCGAAGAACGGGTCCACCCGCACGTCCTGCAGGTCGATCACCAGGTCCCCGCCATCGGCTCGTACGAGGCCGCGCTTCGCACGGATCTCACGCTTGATCCCCTTGTTGCGCAGGTCAATGAGCCTCACGTCCTGAAGCTCCTCTCCCTGGCGCCGGCCGATGTAGACCGTCATGCCGGCAAAGTCCTTCATGAAGCGGCCCTCCTCCAGGAGGTCCATGGGGGAGAGCTGGGTCAGCGCGGCCTTGACCTCGCGGCGGGCGTAGCGCCCGCGGGGCGCCAGTTCGGCGTTGACGTAGACGCAGACCAGCGAGAGCAGCGCCGCGGCGAACAGCGGGCCGGACATGATCCTCCACATGTTGATGCCGCAGGCGCGCATGGCGGTGATCTCACCGTCGGCCGACAGCCGGCCGAAGACCAGCAGGCAACTCGTCAGGATCGAAACGGGGATCGAGAACGTCAGGGATTGGGGCATGCCCCAGAGGAAGAACATGAGAACCGGCCGCCAGGATGCCCCGCGCCCGATAATCTCCGTGATCTTGAACAGGGCGCCCGCCGTCAGCACAAACGAGAGAACGAGCAGCGACACCGTGAAGGTGACGACGAACTCCCGCAGCACGTAACGCCGAATCGTACTCAAGCCCGTCCGTCTCCCTCTCCTGGCGCGCAAGACGCGCTTGGACAGCGCGATCAGTGAAGGGGGGATTCTAGGGGGCTGACGGCGCGGCAATCAATGGCGTTCTGGATTGGGGTGAAAAAAGAACCGGCCAGCTCCGAGGAACTGGCCGACTCTCATGAAACTGCAGGCCATTGCCCAGTCGGATTTCATTGGGCCCCGGACTCGCATCTCCCGTGGGAGGCAACGGGTCCTGCTTGTATAGCCCTATCGTACCCAACCAGCCAAGGTCCGCGTATGTGTATGCATGCGGCGTGCCATTCTGCCCTGCAGGAGGAACATGCCGGCGAAGGTGAGGTGTAATCCATGTCGCAGCAGGAAGATGACCCTTGGCGGGATCCGGGTGAAACGCCGGCCCTCAGGGCGCGTGTCTCGGGGGGCGTCTCATGAGAATGGCGAGAAGTGCCCGGCGTGATACGGATGACCACGCGCTAAAGGCTAGGCGGGCGGAGGGAGGACGACTCGAACGGTTACAGCACGTTTGGGTACGGGGCCGCTGCCAGGGGCAGGTCCAGAAACCTCAACAGGTTCGGCCGAACCCATGGCGCGTGGCTTGCAGCGGTGCAGTCCCAGATTCTGGCGATCGAGGAGCTCCATAAACCGCCGGGCCAGCACGCCGCTTATCTCGACGTTTCCGTCCTCGTCCCTGCCATCAATCGCATGCCCGCGCACCTCCACGGTGTAGATCTCCCGGATCGCCGAGAGCATGTCGTCGATCTGCCGGAGACGTTCGACCAGCCGTTCGATCTTGCGGGCCTGTCCGGGCTCCAGGTCTGTGCCCTGGTCGAAGAACACGAACACCATGCCGGCCACTTCGTCCGTCGCCGCGCCGATGGCGGCCAGTTCCGTATCCTTCAGTTCCCGGGATCGGAAAGCGGTCACGCCGCGAATCGTGCGGGTTAGAACCGTAGCCTCGCGCACCCATCGGTGGGGGGCTTCACCCCCGGCGACCAGCGTGGAGCCCTCCAGTGTGAGCTCCACGCCCTGCGGCGGGGCCAGGATGCGCCTGGCCCTGGCCAGCACAAACGGTGCAGCGCTTGCGTCATAGGGCTCCCACACGGCATCCACGCCGGACGTTTCGATGCCCATGGCGGTCATGCGACGCGCCGGGTCGAGCGCCCCCGGATCCCGGAGTCCGCGGATCGTGGGGTGTCCATCGCGATAGACGGCGCTCAGGACGATCACGCCCGGCTCGTCGACCAGGGACTCGACGAACTGCGCCCACAGCCGCTTCGCCCGCACCTCGGCCGGGTTCAGACCGGCCATTTCCAGCGACGTGATGCCCGGCACCATATGCGCGAGGCGTCCCGCCTCTTCGATCCATTCAGGCGGCGCCGTGCCCTTCGCTTTCAACTGGGAACCGCTGACCTCCAGCGCCACCGTTTCCGGAGGGTTCAGCAACTGCCGGGCCCGCAGTAGAGCCAATTCGGGCAGCAAGGCTTGGAAGGGCTGCCAGTCGGCCTGCACGTCGCGACGCTCGATGCCCATGGCGTGGAGCATCGACACCGGGTCGAGGGCCAGCGGATCGTTCAGGCCCCTGATATAGAACTTGCCGTCGCGCCGCCCGGACTCGATGACCACGATGCCCGGCTGGACTGAGATCTCGCCTACATAGGCCCGCCAGGCGATTGCGGCGCGCAGGTGGAACACCCCCCACAACCCGAGGGCGGCGGGAATGGCGCACAGAACCAACCACGTCAGGGGCAAGAGCCGGTCGCCCGAGGTTCGGAATCGGGTGTTGATGCACGACTCCAGATAGAGGCGTGCGGGTCCGAACGCCGCCGTGTCCCCTTCAAAAGATGACAGCTGGCCCGAAAAATCGCGATGGATTCGGTCCAGGGCCTCCCTGAAGACGGGCTTCATCTCCTCGGTGGGCTCCCCCTCGATCACGCCGGCCAGGATGGCGTGTCGGCCCTGTTCGATCCACACGGCCATGGAGCCGACCCGTATGCTGTGCAGGCGCTCCTCCCGGGCGGATGAGAACGAGTCGTGCACGAAGTCCTGAATCGCCGTGAGCATGGCCGAGACCATGTCGCCGTCCGCGGCGGTATTCCGATCACGCCATGCGGACTGCAGCAGAAGGCCCGAGCGGCGGTGGATCAGGAAGACCTGCCGGATGCGGCAGGCCAGCGTGTGCTCGCGGACCACCTCCGCATAGCGGCGTCCGGTCCGCCAGGCCTCGGCCCGCCATCGCCAGGCCTGGGCCGACACGGAAACCAGCAGAGCGCGGTTCAGGGCGAGCGTCAGGCCGCGGATCCACCCGCTTAACGACCGGAGCAGCGCGCGTCCGACAACCCCTGAAAGGGCATCCACAAGGGCGTTGGGGTTCCGTCGGGCGGACAACTTCAGGGCCTGTTCGACGGGCTCGCCCAGGGCCTCAGCCAGCCTATGGCTCTCGCGGGCGGACCGGGCCACGGCCCCCGGAAGGGCCCTGTCCAGTTCGCGCTCAGCCCGCTCCACGGCGTCGCCGGTCTCTCGCAGAGTGTCCATGCATATGTCCCGGACGGCCACGCCCGCTACGCTGTCAGCGCCGCGATGGCCCGGCCGAGAGACGCCGCTTCGCCTACGGCCTTGGCCTTGCGCTCTGCGTGGTCTTTGAAGAAGAAGGGGTTCTGCCCCTGTGCCCAGGCAATATCCACATCCTTGATGCCCATGAATCCGAAGGCCGTGCGCACCTCGGCGCTGAGGTGGTCCCGGCCGTCACCCGCTTCGTAGGTGCCGCCCGAGGACGCCAGAAGCACGACCTTGCGGACCTTGTGCAGTCCCTTCACGCCGTTTGCACTGATGTTGAAGGTGTGGTTGGGCATGATGACCTGGTCGATCCATGCCTTCAGGATTGCCGGAAGGGAGAAATTCCACATCGGCGACGTCAGCACGACCACGTCCGCCGCCTTGAAGAGCCGGCACTGCTCCAGAGCGTAGGCGGAGGCCAGCTTCTCGCGCGGGGACGCCTCGTAGGACGCGTCGAAGACCGGGTACCAGAAATGACGATAGACGTCATAGGTGTAGAACGGCGGCGGGGTTGCGTAAAGATCCACCTCCGTCACGGAGGCGGACGGGTTCTCCTTCTTCAAGGCCGAGAAGAAAGCCTGCGCCAGTTGCTTCGAGTTGGCCTCGGCCTCAGGCTTGGGGTTTGCGATGACGTGCAGGACGTTCATTTCGGATGTGCCCTTCTCTTTGTTTCAGTCTCGTGCGCCGGCGTCCAACGCCGCCCGGCCATAAAGCGATCCTCACCACGGTTGATGTTACACCACAGGGGAGACGGTGCAAGGGCTTTTCCGGCTGCGTCCGTGTGTCAGGAGGACGGCCAGTCCAGGTTGCGCGGGCTGATGAAGTGGCGCGCCGCGCCGGTGATGGGATCGGAGAAGTCCAAGGCCCGCGCCAGAAGGAGCAGCGGCGGATGGCTGTCGTCATCGTCCGGGCGGGTCCGGACCTTGGGGTAAAGCCGGTCGTGGAGGATTGGCGCGCCGATGGCGGCCATATGCAGCCGCAGCTGATGACGCTTGCCGGTTAATGGTTCCAGGGCGAACCGTGCCCATTCCCCCCGGCGTTCCAGCAGGTGCACGCGGGTTCGGGCGTTGACCGGGCCTGTCGCCTCTCGTGATCGGAACCAGAGGGTGGGGTCCGGCTCAATGCGGCTCTCAATCACGCGGTCGTCGGTCCATGGCCCGTCGGGCGCCCGGCAGAGGGCCTCGTAGCGTTTGGCGACCCTCCCCAGTGCGAACAGGCGGTGGTAAGGGCCGCGGCTCGATGCGTCCACAGAAAAGAGGACCAGGCCCGCAGTGTCCCGATCCAGGCGGTGGAGGGGCGCGATATCGGCCGTTCCGGCGATGTCTCGAACGCGAGCCAGGAGGCATGCATTGACGAACCGGCCGCCGGGGGTCACGGGCATGCCGTGCGGCTTGCAGGCGACCAGGAGATGGTCGTCGCGGCAAAGGATCCGGACGTCGTCATCCACAGGCGGCTCGGCCGTCACCTCGCGAAAGTAGCTCAGGCGCAGGCGTGCCCGGCAGGGGGTGTCCAGGGCAACGGGATGTCCCTCGTCGTCGGTGACGAGCCCGTCCTCAATGCGCCGGTGCCACGTATCCCGGGGAATTTGCGGAAACCGATCGGCCAGGAAGTCCAGCACCAGCGGGTAGGGCGAGGGGGCGTCGGGGATGGTGACGCGGGACGGGCGTGGCGAGCGGCTGCTCATGGGCGGAGGGTAGGGCATCGCGCCCCCGGGTTCCAGCCGGGATTGCTTCGAAGGAAGAACTGCGGCTTGTGGAGGATTCGGGGCCCGCGTATGCTCTGCCCGCAGTTCCGAACCGGGATGAGAAGCGCGCAAGAGATGTCGTGATGTCCGATGACAAAGCCCTAAACCCCTGCAAGCCCCGGGCCCCTTGGGGAGTGTTGCCCCTGTTGGCGTGGATCGCCCTGCTGGGTTTCCTCTTTGCCCAGGTTGAGATCCAGATCGAGGGGCCAAACGGTTGGGCGTCGAGTCTGCCGACCTGGCGGCTCGATCACCCCATTCTGCACGTCCTTTGGGGCGGACGGACGCTGACGGGGTACCACGCGTTTGTCTTCGCGTTCATGTTCTTCGTGTTTCACCTGCCGGTCTTCATCGTCGGCCGGCCTACACTTGCGATGGAACTGAGAATCTTCGGCAGCCTGATGCTGTTCTGGGTCTGGGAGGACTTCCTCTGGTTCGTCTTCAACCCGGCCTACGGGATCGGACGGCTGAGGCCCGAGACCGTTCCGTGGCATCACTCCTGGCTGCTGGGCCTGCCGACGGATTACCTGACGTTTCTGTTCGTCGGTGCGGTTTGCCTCTGGGGATCGTACCACAGGTTTCCTTGACTTGCCCCGCCGCCGTTTGGTAAACGCGCCCCCCATGTCTCTTGACGGCGACACGGTCGAGATCCGTGCTCACGCGAAGATCAACCTTCACTTGGAGGTGATCCGGCGCAGGGAGGACGGCTACCACGATATCCGCAGCGTCGTCGTGCCGATCTCACTGAGCGATCGGATCCGGATCGAGCCGGCGGCGAAGGGCGTGGAAACCGTGCTCGACGACGGCGGGCTGGCCGAACTTGAGGACCTGCGGGGGATGTCGCCCGAGCGGGCCCTGACCAACCGCGCGGCGCTCGCGCTGCAGGAGGCGACGGGGTGCAGGCGCGGTGTGCGCATGCGGCTGCAGAAGAACATCCCCGTGGGGGGCGGTTTGGGTGGAGGCAGCGCCGATGCGGCAGCCGTCCTGCTGGCCCTGAGCGATCTCTGGGGCACGGGCCTGAGCCGGGGGCGCCTGGAGGAGATCGCCGCCGGCGTCGGGTCGGACGTCGCGGCGCTTGTCCATGGGGGCGCCGTCGTGATGACCGGCCGCGGCGAGAAGGTGGCGTCCGTGGAAGGATTGACCGCTTCCGGGCGGCGGGGGTGGTGGCTCGTCATTGCCAACCCGCGTATCCCGGTGTCAACGCGGGACATATACAGCCACTGCCGGCCGAGCTTGACTTCGGCCGACGGGGCTTTTACAAATACGGTTTCTTCGCTGGGGAGCGGGGACGTGATTCGGGCGTCCAAGAGCCTGTATAACGGTCTTCAGCCGCCGGCGGTGGAGAAGTACCCGCTGATCGGCATTCTCCTTGAGGAGTTGCAGGCGGCCGGCGCGCTGGGCGCGCTGGTCTCGGGTAGCGGCGCGTCTGTGTTCGGCCTGTGTGCGAACGAGGCGGAGGCGCGGTCGGTGGAAGGCCGGCTCCGGCAGCGGCTGGGATCCGCCGTGTGGAGTTACGTGGCGCGGACACTGCCCGATGGTGTAATGGCAGCACACGGCCCTTTGGAGGCCAGAGTCTAGGTTCGACTCCTAGTCGGGCAACCAACCGCGGTGTGGACGGCGGCGGATGATTTCGGAAGGCATGAACGGCCAGATGAAGATATTTACGGGCAACGCGAACCCGGAGTTGTCTCGGAAGATCGCGGCGTTCCTCAACCTTGAGCTGGGGCAGGCCGAGATCGGCCGGTTTCCGGACGGTGAGACGTTCGTCAAGATCCGCGACAACATCCGCGGGAAGGACGTCTTCGTCATTCAGCCGACGTGCAGCCCGCCCAACGAGAACCTGATGGAGCTGCTGATCATGATCGACGCCATACGCCGGGCGTCGGCCGAGCGGATCACGGCGGTGTTGCCCTTCTTCGGGTACAGCCGTCAGGACCGCAAGGATCAGCCCCGCGTGCCGATCACCGCCAAGCTGGTGGCGAACCTGCTCGTGGCCGCCGGCGTGAACCGCCTGTTGACGCTGGACCTTCACGCGCAGCAGATCCAGGGCTTCTTCGACATCCCGGTCGATCACCTGTACGCACAGCCCGTATTCTTGAAGTACCTCAAGGAGAAGAATCTCCCGAATCTGATCATGGTGGCGCCGGATACCGGCGGCGTGAAGGCGGCCTACTCGTACTCCCGGATGATGGAATGCGGGTTCGCCGTGGTCGCGAAGCAGCGGCACAGCAGCTCCGAGGTTGAGGCGCTGACCGTGGTCGGCGACGTGGCCGGGTGTACGGCGGTGATGATCGACGACCTGACGACCACGGCGGGAACGCTGTGTTCGGCGGCGCGGCTGTTGACCGAGCGTGGCGCGAAGGATATTTACGCGGCCGTGAGCCACGGGACGGTGACGCCCGCCGGCATCGAGCGGCTGAAGGCCTCCTCGATTCGCGAACTGATTGTTACCGACTCGGTGCCCGCGCGGGAGTCGGGCGGGTTTCCCATCACGGTGCTGTCGGTGGCGGAACTGTTGGGCGAGGCGATCCTGCGAATTCACGAGAACCGTTCGGTGAGTTCGCTGTTCAGGTTGTAAGGCAGGAGAGACTATGGCGAAGCAAACGATACTGAAGGCAGTGGTTCGCAACGAGACTGGCACCGGCCCCGCGCGTCGGATGCGCCGGCAGGGCAAGCTGCCCGCCGTCGTGTCCATGCTGGACGGGCGCAGTGTGCCGATCACGCTGAACCACCACGAGTTCGACCTGACGCTTCGGAGCCACTCGGGCGACAACGTCCTGATGGATCTGGATCTCGAGGGATCGGCCGCGACAAAGGTGCTGCTGGTGGAAGTGCAGCGCGATGGCGTCACCGGAGCCACGGAGCACGCGGATTTCCACGAGATCTCGATGACCAAGAAGATGCGCGTGCACATCCCCGTGCAGGTCATCGGCGACCCCGTCGGCGTTCTGCTGGGCGGAGGTATTCTCGAGCAGACGCTGCGCGAGCTGGAAGTCGACGTGCTGCCGGCGGACATGATCGACCTGATCGAGGCCGACGTCAGCGGGCTGAACGTGGGCGACGCGCTGCTGGTCAAGGATCTGAAGATTGGCGAGCGGATCACCGTGGTCACGCCGGCCGACACGGCTGTGGCGTCCGTCCTGACTCCGGCGGCGGTTGAAGAAGAGAAGCCGGCGGAAGAGGCCGTGGCTGCGGAAGGCGATGCGGCGGCGGCGGCGAAGGAGCCGGCTCTGGTTGAGAAGAAGAAGAAGAAGGACGAAGAGGCCGGTTGACGCCTGAGGGATTCGGCCGGTGAAGGTGGTCGTCGGTTTAGGTAATCCGGGTTCCCGGTACGAGCGGACGCCGCACAACATCGGTTTTGCCGTGGCGGATGAACTTGCGCGGCGGGCATCGGCGGAGTGGAAACACAGCCGCCGGTTCCGGGCCGAATTGGCGCGGGGCACGCTGGGCGGGACGGAGGTCCTGCTGGTGAAGCCGCAGACGTTCATGAACCTCAGCGGCGAGGCGGTTGGGCCGGTTCTGCGCTACCACGCGGCCGAGACGGGCGACGTGGTGGTCGTGATGGACGACGCGGATCTGCCCGAGGGGCGGCTTCGGCTGCGGGGCGCCGGGGGGACCGGAGGGCACCGGGGGCTGGAGTCGGTTGTGCAGTCTCTGGGGACAGGAGATTTTGCGAGGGTCCGGGTCGGCATCGGGCGGCGCGAGGGGCCCTCGGGGTTGGTGGGGCACGTGCTGGCGCCGGTGACCGGTGTGGCACAGAAGCAGATGAACGAAACGGTCTGTCGGGCTGCGGATGCCGTGGAGCGCCTGGTGGGCGCCGGGCTTCAGGCCGCGATGAACGAGTTCAATACGAAGACCGCAGGGGCGGAAGCAGCAACAGAGGAGAGGCGCGATTGAATAAGTACGAAGCTCTGATCATCTTTCCGAGCCAGTTGAAGGACGAGGAACTCAAGCCGGCCATTGAGCGGGTTGAGAAGGAGATCGACCGGGCGGAAGGGGTCCGGATCGGGACGGAGGTCGCGGGGAAGCGCGGTTTCGCGCGGACCATGCAGAAGCGGGATTCCGGCATCTACGTGCGCTTCGGGTTCGAGATGAACCCGGCGGCCATGGCCGGTTTTCGCGCGCGCCTGAAGTTGCAGGAGACCATCTTCCGCTCCCAGGTCATCCGCGTGGAAGAGCCGCTGGTACTGCCGGAACGCCGGCAGGTGGAAGACGTGTCGGACGATCCGTACAGCTATCGCTGAGCCGGAGTGTGGACGGAGTGGAGACGCAATGGCCTCGCTGAATCGAGTCGTGCTGATTGGCAACCTGACCAAGGACCCCGAGGTCAAGTATCGCCCGGACGGTACGGCGGTGACGGACCTGCGGCTGGCCGTGAACGAGACGTTTCGCAACCGCCAGACAGGGGAGAGCGTCGAGAAGACCTGCTTCGTGGACGTTGTGGTCTGGGCTCGGCAGGCGGAGAATTGCGGCAAATACTTGTCGAAGGGCTCGCCGGTGCTGGTGGAAGGCGGGCTGCAGATGGACGAATGGGAAGCGCAGGACGGGGGCAAGCGCAGCCGCCTGCGGGTCCGGGCTCGTAACGTGCAGTTTTTGAGCAGCCCGCGCAACGCGGAGTTCCGCGATGGGCCGGCGGGCGGCGGGCCGGCGGGCGGCGGGCGGGAGCCGGCGGTGGATGTGGCGAATAGCCAGGGCGCGGCGCCAGATGCGGCCGGCGCCGACGACGAAAACCTGCCGTTCTGAACGGGCGAACAGGTGAACATCAGAGGGAGCGGATAGACCATGGAGCAAAGGACCAAACGATCACGCAGTGCGGCGGAAGCCCCGGTACGCAAGCGTTCGAGGCATCTGGATGGCGTCAAGCAGATCGACCCGAGGGATAACGATCTGCTGCGCAAGTTCGTGACCGAGCAGGGGAAGATCATGCCGTCGCGGATCATCGGCTCCTCGGCCAAGCAACAGCGCCAGATCAAGCGCGGCATCCGTCGCGCCCGGGAGATGGGTATCCTGGCCTGAAGCGTGCGCCGCCGGTTAACGGGGGCTACTTTCCTGCGGGCCGAATCGAAAGGACGACAGACATGTCTATAGAAGTGCTGCTGATGGATGATGTGCCCGATCTTGGCGGGCAGGGCGACGTGGTGAACGTGTCGGACGGCTACGCGCGCAACTACCTGCTCCCGAAGAAGCTGGCCGCCCCGGTGACGGAGGGGACGCGCCGCCGCCTGGTCAAGCTGCAGAAAGAGCGGGAGGTCCAGCGCAAGATCGAGCACGAGCAGGCGCAGGCTCAGGCCGCCCGCCTGGCGGGCGTCTCCTGCACGATTACCGTCAAAGCCGCCGAGGGCGAGCATCTGTACGGCTCGGTCACGGCTGCGGACATTGCCAAGGCGCTCGTCGATCAGGGCATCGCGATTGAACGCCACGCCGTTGTGCTGGAGCATCCGATCAAAGAGCTGGGCTGCTACGACGTCAAGATCAGGCTGCACGCCAAAGTCGAGGGCACGATCAAGGTCTGGGTCGTCGAGGAGTAGCAGATCATGGCCGTGGAATCCGCTGCGCGTCCGACGGTCAGCCGGATGGACCGGGTTCCGCCCCATAGCGAGGACGCCGAGCGCGGCGTCCTCGGTTCTATTCTGCTGGATGCGGTCCACGTGCTGGACCTGGCCGTCGAGCGGCAGATCAGCCCCGAGTCGTTCTACGTTCCCCGGCACGCGCTGATTTTTGAAGCGATGCTGGACATGAGCCGGTCGGGGCTCCCGATCGACGTGCTGACTCTCGCCGAGCGCCTCCGCTCCGCCGGCCGCCTGGACGAGGGCGGCGGGCCCGCGTTTCTGGACGGGCTGATCGATTCCACGCCCACGGCCGCTCACGCCGAGTACTACATCGACATTGTCCGGCAGAAGGACATCCTGCGGTCCATCATTGCGTGTTCGCGCGGGGCCGAGCGCGAGTGCTACGAATCCGACGACACGGCCGACGGCATCCTCAGCCGGACCGAGCAGGCGTTTCTCAACATCACCGAGCGGCAGCACGGCTCGGTCATGGCGTGGCCCGAAGCCGTTCAGGGCACGATGGAGCACGTCGAAAAGATCCTGACCTCCGGGAAGGGGATCACCGGCATCTCAACGGGGTTCGCCAACCTGGACGTCAAGCTGCACGGCATGCGCTCGGGCGAGATGATCGTGCTGGCGGCCCGCCCCTCGATGGGCAAGACGTCCCTGGCGATGAACATTGCCGAGAACGTGGCGCTGGGCGTGCGCGACCCCGACGGCCATGGGCACAACGTGGGGGTGTTCAGCCTTGAGATGTCGCAGGAAGCTCTGGTCCTGCGCATGCTCTGCAGCCACGCTGGGGTGAAGTCCTTTGACCTGACCCGGGGCTTTATCACCAAGCAGTCGCACGCGCAGCTGGCGCGCTCCGCCTCGGTGCTGAAAAAGGCCGGAATCTTCGTGGACGACACCGGCGGCCTGGACGTCATGGAGCTGCGGGCGCGCGCGCGGCGGATGAAGCGGAAGCAGGACGTGGCCCTCATCGTGATCGACTACCTGCAGCTCCTGCACTCGCGCGATCGGGCCCGGGAGGGCCGGCAGAACGAGATTGCGCATGTTTCCGGCAACCTCAAGGCCATGGCCAAGGAGCTCAAGGTGCCGGTGCTCGTGCTGAGCCAGCTCAGCCGCGCGCCGGAGCAGCGCGACAAGAGCGGCAAGCCCAAGCTGTCCGACCTGCGCGACTCCGGCGCGATCGAGCAGGACGCCGATGTCGTCTGCATGCTGCGGCGCCCCTGCAAGTACCCGGAAGACGAGGAGGCCGGCGATGACCGGCTGGCCATCGTGGACGTCGCGAAGCAGCGCAACGGGCCGACCGGCGAGGTGCGTTTGAATTTCGAGGATGAGTTTACCCGCTTCCGCGATCGTGAGCACGGTGTGGATGGCGCGGAGATGGGACCCGAATACGTAGAGGAGGCCGGGCCATGACAAGAGGGGTCTGGAGCGGAGTGGGGGCGGTCGGGTTGGTGTGCTGGATCGCTGCGGCGGCTCTGGCGGCGGACCCGGCAAAGGTTCTCGAGGTCAGGCTGGAGAACCGCGGCCCGGGACATGTGGACGAAGCGTTCGTCCGGAACCGGATCTCGACCGCCGCGGGGCGGCCGTTTGACCGGTCGACGGTGTCGCGAGATGTGCGGTCGCTGCTCAACAGCGGCTGGTTCACGGATGTGAAGGCCGAGGCCCTCCCGTCGAGCAACGACGTGGTGGTGGTCTTCAGCCTCGTCAACCGCTGGCGGCTTGCGGGGCCGGTCGAGTTCGTGGGGCGCGACGAGTTCAGCGCGCGGAAACTGCGCAAGCTGGTGGAACTTGAGCCGGGAGACCCGGTGGATGAGCAGGTGCTGGGGGCAAAGGCGACCAAGGTCCGCGACGAGTACCGCAAGTACGATTATTACCAGGCAACCGTGCGGCCCGAGCTGGTCCCGGTGGACCGCACGGGGGGGACGGCGCGGGCCACGCTGTACATCGAGGAGGGGACGGAGGTGCCCGTCAAGCACGTGGCCTTCAATGGCAACCAGGTGGCGGCGCGGCGCGATCTGCTCGATGCGATCCAGTACCCGAATTGGTGGAACCCCTTCCGCTACTTCCGCAGCTTCGATCATGAAACCGACGACCTCGCGCTCTACCGGGCCGAGGTGCGCGATGTCTATCTGAACCGGGGCTATCTGGACGTGGCCGTCTCGCAGCCGCGGGTGATGACGAATGACGCAGGGCGGGCATCGCTCCACATTGCGGTGGCCGAGGGCGACCTGTACCGGCTGCGGAGCTGGTCTGTCAGCGGCTCCGTGCTGTTCACCGCGGAGGAGCTGCTGAAAGCGGTGAAGCTGAAGCCCGGCGCGGTCGCCTCGATGAAGAGTATCGATGCCGCGGCGCAGGCCATCAAGGATCGCTACAGCGCCCGCGGGTACCTCGGGACCGTCGTCCGGCCGCGCGTGGATCCGGACCGTGCGTCCCTGACCGTGGACATCGAGTTCACGGTCAAGGAGGGGACGCTCACGCACCTGCGCCTCGTCCAGATCGTGGGCAACGACAGGACCCGGGACAAGGTCGTGCGCCGCGAGCTGGTCGTGTACCCCGGCGACCTTTACGATGAGGCGAAGATCGAGCGCAGCCGGCGTCGCCTGCAGAACCTGGGATACTTCTCGCGGGTGGAGGCATTTCCGCAGGACACAACGGCCAGGGACGAGAAGGACCTGGTGGTCGAGGTCGAAGAGAAGTCCACCGGACAGTTCATGATCGGGGCCGGCTTCTCCAGCGTGGACAACCTGCTCGGCTTCATGGAGCTGTCGCAGGGCAACTTCGACATCAAGGGATGGCCGTACTTCACCGGTGGCGGGCAGAAGCTCAAGCTGCGCGCCGAGGTGGGTTCCTCGCGGTCGTCGTACGATCTCTCGTTCATCGAGCCGTGGTTCCTGGATCGGCAGCTGTCTCTGGGGTTTGATCTCTTCCGCACCCAGGTGGATTACGACGACTACGAGCAGACCACGACCGGGTTCGCGACGACGCTGGGCAAGAGCCTCGGCGGCGGCAACCGGCTCGACCTGCGCTACCAGCTCAAGCGCGACGAGATCAGCGACGTGTCCGACACCAACCTCTACACCGTCGTTGAGACCGGCGAGCAAGTGTCGTTCGTCAACGAGCAGGACACGGTCGACAGCTCCGTGCGGGCCACGTTGGGCCATGACAGCCGGAATCACCCGTTCCTGCCGACGGCGGGAACGCGCGCAAGCGTGTTCAGCCAGGTTTCCGGCGGGGCCCTCGGCTTCGACGAGGACCTGGTGCGGTCTGGCTTCCAGGCCCGGCAGTACTGGTCGCCATGGATGCGCCACACGATCACCTTCCGCTGCCGCTATGAGACCGTCGACAGCTACGGCGACACCGAGGAGGTGGACCTCGCCAACCGGCTGTTCGTCGGCGGCGGGCGGAGCCTGCGCGGTTTCGAGAACCGCGATGTGGGCCCCAAGGCGATCCGGACGGATGCGGAAGGCAATCTCATTGATTACAAGCCCATCGGCGGCCAGAGCATGGCCTTCGCCACGGTCGAGTACGCCATCCCGGTGGTGCGCGGCGTGCGGCTGGCGGCCTTCTACGACACCGGCAACGCATGGCTGGATCCCTACGAGGCCGATGCGAGCGGCCTGGCCTCGAGCTGGGGCCTCGGGTTCCGGTTTGACATTCCAAACTTTCCGATCCGGATCGACCGTGCGTGGGTGATTGAGTACGACGACGAATACACAAACGACGATCCATGGGTGTTCTGGATCGGGTATGATTTCTAAACGAGGAAAAGGAGCGATGCGAATGAGCAGGGGAACGACGGCGGCCGCGTTGGTTGCGGCTTTTGCAGTGGCGGGCGGGGCGTTCGGCGCCGAGCTCAAGGTGGGCATCGTCGACATGGCGCGGGTGTTCAACGAATACCCGGAGACCAAGGTCGCCGACGCGGCCATCGAAAAGCAGGTGCAGGAGTTCGAGGGCGAGCGCAAGCAGATGGTCGAGGATTTTCAGAAGCTCAAGGAGGAGTTCGACACCGCCCGCAAGGACGCCGCGAACAAGGCCTGGTCGGATGAGGTCCGCAAGGAGAAGGAGACCCGGCTGGAGGCGAAGTACAACGGCATTCGCGATCAGCAGCAGAAGATCAGCGAGACGGATGACTTCCGGAAGAAGCAGATTGCCGACCAGCGCTCGCGCCTGCGCGAGCGGATCCTCGGAAAGCTCCAGCTTGTCCTGGCGGACTACGCGAAGCAGAAGGGCCTGACGCTTGTGCTCGACCGCAGCGAGACCTCGGCGAGTCGCGTGCCGGCGGTCCTTTTCAGCGCCGATGATATGGATATCACGGCTGACATCCTGAAGTTGACGGGCGGCGACGAGAAACCGGCGGGAGAGGCGAAACCGTGAGGATTGACGACCTGGCAGCGCGCATCGGCGGGACGGTCGAGGGCAATGGCAGCCTCGCGGTGACGGGGCTGGCCGCGCTCGACGAGGCGCGCGCCGGGGACGTGTCATTCCTGGCCAACCCCAAGTACGCGGGCCTGATGGCGTCCACGGAGGCCACGGCCGTCATCGTCGCCGCCGACTGGAGCGGCCCGTGTCCGGCGGTCCTGATCCGCGCAGCCAAGCCCGACGGCGCCTTCGCGCAGGCCGGCGCCCTGCTCAGCCCGCCGCCGCCAGCCTACGCGCCGGGCGTTCACGCCACGGCGGTCGTGGCCCAGGACGTCGTGCTGGGCTCGGGCGTCAGCATCGGGCCGTATTGCGTGATCCAGGCGGGGGCGGCGATCGGCGACCGGAGCGTGCTGGTGGCTCACACCTATGTGGGCCACGGCGCGCGCCTCGGCTCGGACTGCGTGCTCCACGCCCACGTCAGCGTGCGCGAGAGGTCGTGGATTGGCGACCGCGTCATCGTCCATAACGGCAGCGTCATCGGCGCCGACGGTTTTGGCTACTCCAAGCAGGGCGAGGCCTGGATCAAGATTCCGCAGGTGGGCGTCGTGGAGATCGGAAACGACGTGGAGATCGGCGCCAACGTGACGATCGACCGGGCCCGGTTCGGGCGGACGATGATCGCGGACGGAGTCAAGATCGACAACCTGGTGATGGTGGCGCACAACTGCAGGATTGGGGCGCACACGGCCATGGCGGCCCAGGTCGGCATCTCGGGCAGCACCCGCATCGGGCGCAACGTGCAGCTGGGCGGACAGGCCGGGCTGGCGGGGCACCTGGAGGTGGGCGATGGTGCGGTGGTCGGGGCCCAGGCGGGAGTCACCAAGGACGTGGAGGCCGGGTCGTTTGTGGTCGGCTTTCCGGCCGCACCTTACCGCGAGTATTTCAAACTGCAGGCCGAGCTTCGGAAGGTGCCCGAGCTGCGGGCGAAAGTGGCGGAGTGGGAAAAGCGATGGGCGGCGCTGGAGGCGGGGCGGGCCGCCGGGGATGGGGAGAAGCGATGAAGGTGTTTGTGACGGGTGGAGCCGGCTATATCGGCAGCGTGACGACGGAGCTCCTGCTGGACGCGGGCCACGACGTGGTGGTGTTCGACAATCTCGAGCGGGGACACCGCGAGGCGGTCGACCCGCGGGCGCGGCTGGTGGTCGGCGACCTGCGTGACCGCGAGGTCACCCGGGCCGCGGTGAAGAACGCGCAGCCCGACGCGGTGATGCACTTCGCGGCCTACGCGCTGGTCGGCGAGTCGATGGTCAATCCGGGGATGTATTTCGAAAACAACGAGATCGGCGGCTTGAACCTGGCCGATGCCATGCTGCGCGCCGGGGTGGGGCGGATCGTGATGTCCTCCACCTGCGCCACCTACGGGCAGCCGGACCGGGTGCCGATCGGCGAGGATTCTCCGCAGCGCCCCCACAACCCCTATGGCGAGTCAAAGCTGTCGCTGGAAAAGGCCCTTCGCTGGTACGAGAGCATCCACGGCATGCACGCGGTCTTTTTGCGCTACTTCAACGCCTGCGGCGCCACCCGCAAGTACGGCGAGGACCATGACCCGGAGACGCACCTGATCCCCATGGTCCTGCAGGTGGCCCTCGGCAAACGGGCGCGCGTGCAGATCTTTGGCGATGACTACGAAACCCCGGACGGCACGTGCCTGCGCGATTACGTCCACATCGTGGACCTGGCCCAGGCGCACATTCTGGCCCTGACCACCCCTCACAACGGCGCCTTCAACCTCGGTAATGGCACGGGCTACTCCGTGCGGCAGGTGGTCGATGTGGCGCGCGCGGTGACCGGGCACCCCCTGCCCGTCGACATCGCTCCGCGCCGCCCGGGCGACCCGGCCCGGCTGATCGCAAGCCCCGACCGGGCCCGGGCCGGGTTGGGCTGGAAGCCGAGGTTCGATGACCTCAGGGCCATCGTCCAGAGCGCGTGGGATTGGCACAGCGCACACCCGCGCGGTTACGCGTCGTGAGCCCGTCGCCGCCAGATTCGGCCGATGGCGAGGCCACCGACTCTCTGGCGGCTGAGGCTGGCCGGCTGGCCCGCGAACGAGGCTGGACGGTTGCCGTGGCCGAGTCGTGTACCGGCGGCCTGGTGGGGCACCGGTTGACGTCCGTGAGCGGCAGCTCGGCGATCTTTCTGGGCGGGATCATCGCCTATTCCAATGAGGCGAAGGTCCGCCTGCTCGGGGTGCGGGAATCGGACCTTCAGAGCCACGGCGCCGTAAGCGAGCCGGCGGCCCGGCAGATGGCCGAGGGTGCTTGCCGTGCCCTCGGCGCGGACGTGGGCATCGGCGTTACGGGAATCATGGGCCCCGACGGAGGAACGCTGGAAAAACCCGTCGGTTTAGTGTACATCTCTGGGGTGACGCCGGAATGCGCCGAGGTTCGGCGCTTTGTCAGGGGTGAAGGGGACAGGGCCGGCCGGACACGGTCGAGCAGTGATGAGGCGCTGAGATTGCTGGTGGACCTGCTGCGCCGTTGAGGTAATGGGGAGCACAATC
>CAZJBP010000045.1:0-22918 GCA_964544115.1 uncultured Victivallales bacterium
CATTCGTGCACGGGCACGTGAACGTGTACGGCAGGGCGGTCGGGGCTGCCCGCCCTCCAGTTCATGGGCCATAAACCTGAGCGTTGGGCGTTAAACGTTGAGCGTTCATCCCGAATCCCATTGCCTTGAAGGGGTCGTTTCGACACAATGCCCACCGACAGCCGGCCCGAAAGCCGCCGGCCTCGAGGGGCGGGATATGGCGGATCAGCAACGATTTGCGTTGGTTGGCGCGGCGGGCTACATCGCCCCGCGCCATTTCCGGGCCATTCGTGACACCGGGAATGTGCTGGTCGCCGCGGTTGACCCTCACGACGCCGTCGGCGGGATGGACGCCTATTTCCCCGAGGCCCGGTTCTTCACCGAGATCGAGCGGTTCGACCGGCACATCGAGAAGCTGCGGCGCCTGCCGGACCAGCAGGCGGTCAACTATGTCAGCATCTGCTCCCCGAACTACCTGCACGACGCGCACATTCGCCTGGCGCTGCGCGCACACGCGCACGCTATCTGCGAGAAGCCGCTGGTGATCAATCCTTGGAACCTCGACGCCCTGGCGGGCCTGGAGGCCGAATACAACCGGCGGATCTACACGATTCTCCAGCTGAGGGTTCACCCGGCGCTGGTCGCGCTCAAGAAGCAGCTTGAGGCGAGCCCGCGCCGGGATAAGGCCGAGATCTCTCTGACCTACATCACCCGCCGTGGAGCCTGGTACGCGGTTTCCTGGAAGGGCGACGAGGCCCGCTCGGGCGGCGTGGCTATGAACATCGGCATTCATTTCTTTGACCTGCTGATCTGGCTCTTTGGATCCGTCGAGCACAGCGAGGTCCACCTGCGCAGGGCGGACAAGATGGCGGGGAGGCTGGAGCTGCAGCGGGCCAACGTGCGGTGGTTTCTTTCGCTCGACGGCGGCGATCTGCCCGCCGCGGCCGCCGGCAAGGGGCAGACGGCCTACCGGTCGCTGCAGATCGACGGGCAGAACGTCGAGTTCTCCGAGGGGTTCACCGACCTGCACACCCGGGTGTACGAGGAGATTCTCGCCGGGCGCGGCTACGGCATGGCCGACGCGCGGGATGCGATCCAGGCGGTGTATGACATCCGCAAGGCCGAGGTGGTGACGCCGCGCGGCAACGGCCACCCGCTCCTGGCGGGTGGGTGAGGAAACGCCATGGCTGACTACTTCGTTCACGAGTCCGCGTATCTCGATGACGGCGCGGCCGTCGGCGCGGGCACGAAAATCTGGCACTTCAGCCACGTTCAGTCGGGGGCCCGGATCGGACGCGGCTGCATCCTCGGGCAGAACGTGAACATCGCCGGCGACGTGGTCATCGGCGACAACGTCAAGATCCAGAACAACGTGGCCGTCTACGCCGGGACAACCGTCGAGGACGACGTCTTCCTCGGCCCGTCGTGCGTGCTCACCAACGTCACGAACCCCCGCTCACAGATCAACCGCCATGCGCTGTACGAGAAGACCCTGATCCGCCGCGGCGCCTCCATCGGCGCCAATGCCACCATCGTGTGCGGCGTGTCCATCGGGCGGTACGCCTTCATCGCCGCCGGAGCCGTTGTCACGAAGGACGTGCGCGACTACGCGCTGATTGTGGGCAATCCCGGCCGCCAGTCTGCATGGATCAGCCGGCACGGGCATCCCCTGCGGACCCCGGACGCGGAAGGCGCCCTGATCTGCCCGGAAAGCGGCTACCGCTACCGCGAGGTGCAGCCCGGCGTCCTGCGGTGCCTGGATCTGGACGAAGACGCCCCGCTCCCGCCCGGCGGAAATGTGGGGGCAAAATCCTACCGCGACTTCCATCGGCAGTCTTCCCGATAACATGATGCACGAGCACCCCCTTCTTGCTGGCGCTGCAGCCGGTCCGGCGTCTCCGAAGCCGCGGCCCTCCCTGGCGACGGAGGCGGTGGCGACCGGATGGAGCCGGTGTTGCGTGCGGGAGGCAGCCCCTTGCGGCGAATCCTGAAACGGGCCGGCGCCCTCGAGCGGCGCATGGGGGTGCTGTGGTGGCACACGGGGTGGATGTTCGCGGTGTCGCGCGCGGGCGACCTGATCAGCCTGTACATCGGCATCTTTATCGTCCCCGACGTGCTCTCCCGTGACGAACTCGGCGCCGTCCTCCCCCTGACCACGCTCATCCCCTTCGTTGCGCTGCCGATCACGGTGATCATGATGGCGGCGGTGAAGTATATCGGGACGTTTCACGCGGAGGGGCAACTGGGCAAGGTCCGCGCCCTGATCGGCGACCTCGTGAGGATGACGACCGTCCTGTCGGTGCTGCTCATGGTCGCCCTGGTGGCGCTGCGCACACCCATCCAGAACAGCCTGCGCATCCAGTCCCCGCTGGTGGTCGTCCTCGTGGGTCTGTCCGCCATCGCCACCTGCTGGATGCCGCTCGTGACCGCCGTTTGCCAGGGGCTGAAGCACTTCTACCGGATCACGCTGACCAAGCTGGCGGGGCCGGTGGCGCGGCTCGGCGTCGTCCTGCTCCTGCTGCGTCCGCTGGGCCTGGCCGGCTATGTCGCCAGCCTGTTCGCCGCAACGCTGGCGCAGGTTGCCCTGCTGGCCACGGGGCTGCGGTCTGTGGCTATTGTTCAGGCGGAGCGCGAGTCCTATTCGGAGCACAAACGCGCTATGGTCCGTTACGCCCTGACGGCCGGCCTGTTCTCCCTCGTCTCGACCTGGCAGGCGTTCTTCGAGCCCTGGATGATCCGTCACGCGCTGTCGCCGGCCGATTCGGCCGGTTACTATGTGGCCGCCATGTTCGGCAACATCCCCCTGTGGGTCGCGCCGGCCATGACCCCGTTCCTCTTTCCGCTGCTGTCCGAGCGCCATGAAACCGGCCGCTCCACGCGCCCCATGCACCTGCAGTCGCTCGGGGCGATCCTGGCCATTGGCGTGGCGGTGGCCGCCGCCCTGGCCCTCCTCATGCCGTGGATGCTGACGCTGCGCGCCTCGTGGCGGGAATACGCCGCCTACGCCCCCTTTGCCTGGCGCCAGGCCGTCATCACCACGCTCTCGGTCCTGATCGGCACGCACGCCCTCTGCCAGACCGCCTGCCGCCGCTTCGGGTTCCTGTGGTACTGCGTGCCCCTGGTTGCCATCGAGACCGCGGTGATCTTCGCGTGGGCGCCAGGGCATGGCCCCGCCGCCGATCAATGGTGGCAGCATGCATTTGGGAAGGATCTCAACGCCATACTGCGCCTCATGCTTGGGGTTCGACTTGCAACGGTATGCCTTGCATTGCTCGAATGGCGGGATTTCTGGCCGTCTGTTGGCCACACCCCTCGTGGGGGGAATCTACATCCTCGTGGCGGAGGGATCGCACCGTGCGTTTACTCGTGATAGCCGGTCACTATCGCGCCTTCGTGAGAGGATTGGGGGACGCATTGGCCCCATTGTACGACCAGGTAACCGTCGTGATCCCCACATGGCGGGAACTTCGTTGCGCCGGTCTGAACGTCCGCGTGTTCCGCAATGTGGACGGTGAGTTTTCATCTTCACAGCCCAACGTGAGCGTGCGACGAATCAGCGTGCCTCCTGTCCCTTTCGTTGCGCCTCACAGAATCGTTGCGGGGCTGCGCCGACAGAATGAACGGCCAGACGTGGTACTATCCCACTTTATTGTTCCTTACGGTTATCTCGGCAATGCTGTGGCGCGCAGGTTTGAGGCGACGTCGGCCGTGCTTGCACACGGTTTCGATGCGTATGACTTACCGTTTCGCAATCCGTTCTTTCGGCACCTCACCTGCCGCATCCTGACGCAAGCCGACCATGTGTTCACGGTTTCACGCAAAAACCAGACGTGCCTCGAAGCGTGCGGCTATGACGGGCGCATTCATGTGATCGGAAACGGCTATGATCCGTCCCTGTTCAACGCAAGAGCTCGCGCCAGCTGCCGGCAGGCATTGGGACTGCCGGAGAGCAACCCTCTGATCCTTAGCGTTGGGAACCTCGTGCCGATCAAGAACCACGGGATTCTGGTAGAGGCAATGCCGGCTATCCGCAGATCATGTCCCGATGCCGCGCTCTGTCTGCTGGGAGCTGGGCCGCTTGAACAGGCGCTTCGTCAACGCGTCAAGGCGCTGGGGCTTGATGAATGTGTTAAGCTGCCCGGCGCGGCCTTGCCCGCCGATGTTGCGCTGTGGATGGGCGCGTCGGACGTCCTGGCGTTGCCGAGTCTCAACGAGGGGAGTCCCTGCGTGGTGTACGAGAGTCTGGCCTGTGGTCGGCCGGTCGTGGCAGCCTCGGTAGGGGGCGTTCCCGAACTGGTGCGGACCCGTCTCAACGGGCTGCTGGTCCCGTCGCCTGCAGACGCGGCTACCTGGGGATTGGCCTTGCTGGAGGCGCTCTCCCTGCCATGGGATGCCCGCTCGATTTCCGCGGCCGTCGGCGGCAATACATGGGAGGCCACGGCCAGACGCCTCCAGGAAGCACTGTCGGCTCATGGAGCCTTGACGTGAAGAGGGGGATGCAAGCGTGTGTGGCATCGCCGGAATAGTGTGCCGAGGTCGCCCCACCTTTGACCTGAGGGGTGTGGCCGTCGCCATGGCTCGCGTTCAGCGCCACCGTGGGCCTGACTCCGAGGGCTGCTGGATGGACCCCGCGCGGCCCGTCGCGTTGGCCCACCAGAGGCTGGCGATCCTGGATCTCTCGCCGGCGGGACACCAGCCCATGTTGTCCATGTCGGGTCGGTACGTGCTGTCCTTCAATGGAGAGATCTACAACGCACCGGAGCTGCGCAACGGCCTTGTACAGCAGGGAGTCGTCTTCTCAGGGCATTCCGACACCGAGATTCTCCTGGCGGGCATCGACCGATGGGGTGTAGACGCCGCCGTCCGCCGGAGTGAAGGCATGTTTGCCTTTGCGGTGTGGGATCGTCAGGAGAGGCAGCTCTGGCTGGCGAGGGATCGAGTGGGTGTCAAGCCGCTCTATTATGCGCGATTGAGTGACGGTGGCGTCGCATTCGCCTCAGAGGTCCGTGCGTTCCAATGTATTCCCACATGGAGTGCCACGGTCGACCCAGACGCTCTGCATCTATTCCTGAGACACGGTTACGTCCCGGGCCCCCACTCGATATTCCGTTCAACTTGGAAGCTGCAGCCGGGCCACACTCTCTGCGTCGGCGTCGAAAATGCACAGACACAAACAGAGCCAACCGCCTACTGGTGCGCCCGGAGCGTGATCGAAAGCGCGGCGGATGCGCCGAGGCGCAATATCGAGGATGTGGAGGCGGATCTCCATGCCCGACTGCGTGTAGCTGCGGCGAGGCAGAGCGTCGCCGACGTCCCTCTCGGCTGTTTTCTGTCTGGCGGCGTCGACTCCTCTCTGATTGCGGCGATTCTCCAGAGTCAGACGACCAGGTCCCTCCGCACCTTTTCCATCGGGTTCGACTCGCCGGATCTGGATGAGGCCCCGTATGCAAGGGCTATTGCCAAACACCTCAGAACTGACCACACGGAGTTCTACGTCGGGGAACGAGATCTGCGCGACGTTGTGCAGTTGCTGCCGAGCCTGTGCGACGAGCCCTTTGCAGACTCATCGCTGATCCCCACGTACCTGCTCTGCCGGTTGGCGCGGCAAAGCGTGACCGTCGCGCTGTCTGGCGATGGCGGCGACGAATTGTACTTCGGGTACGATCGGTATGTGCATGCCTCACGTTTGTGGCGACTCCGGAACCGTTGTCCAGACGTACTGCGCCTTCTGCTGAGGCACACTGGGAATTCCATTGCGCAAGGCCATCGACCTACGGCGGCGACACTGCTGCCCTGGCTGCGCGGCATGCTGAGGCCAGACACCCCCCAGGAGTTCTATCGGCATGTCATCTCTCCGAACCGCGACCCGGCGGCATTTCTATTGAAGGGGCGAGAACCCCACTACTTCCTGACGGAACCGTCCGTCCTGCCGCCGCAAGCCGCCGACCTGGACGACTACATGCCGTACGCGGACCTGATGACCTATCTGCCCGACGACATCCTCGCGAAAGTCGACCGGGCAAGCATGGCGGTCAGTTTGGAGACTCGTGTCCCCCTGCTGGATGAACGAATCCTCGAACACGCCCTCACGACACCGACGGCCTGCAAGACCATGGGGGGGGTGAGAAAGTACTTGCTCAAGCGCATCCTCTCGCGTTACGTACCGTACGAGCTCTTTGCGCGCCCAAAACGGGGGTTCTCCGTCCCATTGGCGGAGTGGCTCCGCGGGCCGTTGAAGTCTTGGTGTTCGGACCTGCTCGATGGCGAAGCGCTAAGGCGTGAAGGGGTGTTCCGTTCTAAAGCCGTTTGCGAAGCATGGCGGCAGCACCTGTCGGGATCGAGAGACAACGCGGCGCTCCTGTGGCCGGTCTTGGTGTTCGAAACGTGGCGACGTCGCGCCATTCGGGAGTAGGTGCAGTGCATGTCCACTGAACACGATGTAGTCTGGACACCTCAGAAGGTGGCCGATTTCTGGGGCTTCTGCGCTCGTAGACCCGAGTTGCGGGCTCAGTACTTTGCCATTCAGGTCGGAGACGCCTTCGCGCGGTGCGTATCGCGTCGAGTGCCATGGCGGACAGTTCGCACCGTCCTCGACTACGGATGCGGATCTGGCGCCCTTATCCAAGCGTTCCTCGCCCGCGACCGCAGGGGTGACCGTAGAAGAATCTTTGGCTTGGACGCCTCCAGCGAGAACGTGGCTCACACATGTAAGACCATGGCCGGAAAGACAGGTTTTGGTGGCGCCTTCCTTCCTGGCGACATCCCCAAGGCGTTGCGGCACGAGGCGTTCGACCTGGTTACCCTGACGGAGGTTGTCGAGCACTTGACTGATGCCGAACTGGGAAACGTCCTTTCCGATGTGCACGGGCTCCTGCGCCCGGGTGGCTTCCTTGTCGTCTCGACGCCAAATGACGAGAACTTGCTCGCTTCGTCGGTCCGCTGTCCCGATTGCGCATGCGTATTTCATCGTTGGCAGCATGTTCGCACGTGGACCCGGGACACCCTGTCTGCGACCTTGTCAGCGGAAGGTTTCGCGCCATTCCGTGTCGATGCCGTGTGCTGGCCAGGCCCAAGAGTGTCGGCGCTGCTGGGTCGGGCTGCACTGCCGTTGTTCTCGTGTCTCACCCGCATCGGTCTTATCCGCGGGCCCAGTTTGGTGTGCGTCAGCCGCAAGAAAGGTAGATGAACTCGTTTGGCCATGTCGTCTCCACCCTCAGCCCCAACCTTCTCTGTCGATGGCACAGGCATGGGTCCTTCGATGCGCATCGTTTTCGCCTTGCCATCACTCCGTCAAGGCGGATCCGAACGGGTCGTACGCCTCATCGCTGACGCCCTCTCCGGAATGGGGGCAGACGTCACCATGCTGGTTCTTGATGCGCGGGGCCGCTTGGACGACCCTGCGCTCGTTAACCCCGTCATATGGGTTGAGCACCGTTTCCGCTCCGCCCTGTTTGGCCTTCCGTCGCTGGTCCGGGAGATCCGCAGGCGGAGGCCGCATGTTGTCTTCACCACGTTTGACTGGTTCAACCCTCTAGCTTGCGCCCTCCGTCCGCTCTTCGGCCGCAGGACCGGACTGGTCTGTCGACAGTCCAGCCCGCCAAGCATTCATCTCCATGACTTCCGATTTCCGGCCGCTCATCGGTGGGCAACGCGCCATTTGCTTCCGCAAGCCGATCGGGTCGTGTGCCAGACTTCATCCATGCGTGACGACTTGCTCCGCCACTTCGGCACGCCTCCAGGAAGGCTAACCGTCATAGGAAACCCCGTGGACGTGCGGCAGATACCGACCTCCATTGAGCGCCCTCCGATTCGTGGTCGCCGGATGAATCTCGTTGCCGTAGGGAACTTCAGCCCGCAGAAGCGCTTCCACTTGCTCATACCGATCCTCTTGGCTGCCGAGGGCCTCGATTATCATCTGACTCTCGTCGGGGACGGCCCCGAGCGCGCCGATGTTGAGCGCGGCATTCGTTCAGCCGGACTGGGTGCGAAAGTGACCTTCGCGGGTAGGCGTCCAAGTTCATACCCCTACTTGATGCAAGCAGACGCACTTCTGGTCACGTCCCGTTTCGAGGGGTGCCCTAACGTGGTTCTTGAAGCCGGAGCTTGCGGCGTTCCAACCATTGCGTTTGCTGTTCCAGGCGTCGATCGCGAGTTGATCGATGACGGGGTCACGGGAGCCCTTGTCCCGGAAGGCGATGTGACTGCATTCTCCCGCGCCATCCGCTCTCTCGCTACGGCGGCTCCGTATGATTCGGAGCGGATACGGCAGAGAGTGTGTGGTCTTCACTCGCTTGCGGCTTGCGCTGCCCGCTATGCGGCCCTATTTGTTGAGGTCTGTCACATCAATGGCTTCCGATCAACCATCTAGTGCTGGCGCAATATCGCGGGAAGGGCCGGCATCACCGCAGTCCTTGTCGGCAGAGGAATTCAATGTGCCGGATTCCGCAAGTTCCGACTTCTGGGACGCCCGCTACCGGGTGGCTCCCGAATCCCCAACGCTCGGCGACTATCTCCGTCGGCTCGGGCCTCTGTGTCGCGATGTCGTGCTCGAACTGAGGGTCCATCTTCACCGACTCGATCCGCGTCATCAGCGTGTCGCCGATATCGGTGGCGGCCAAGGGGCGCTTCTTGCGCTCCTGGTGGACGAATCGAATGACCGGTACCTGTTCGACCTATCACCCGAGGCCGTTGCCACGGCTCGCAGACTCTACGGGTTACAAAATGCGCATGTCCTCGACATCGTGCAAACCCCCGGAACACCGTTTGGACAATTTGACCTGATTCTGTGCTCGGAAGTGATTGAGCACATTTCACCTGTACAGCATCCGGCGTTCATCGCAGCCTTACATCGCTGGCTAAAGCCGGGAGGCTATCTCGTTTTGTCAACGCCCAACCTGGCTTCGTTGAGCAGTCGGCTGCGTCTGGCCATCGGGCTGCAGCCCCTCGTGCTGGCAATTGACCCACTGTCGCACATTGCCCCGATGATACATGCCCGCATCGAATCGCTCCTTGGGGCGCAGGGGTTCCGCCCTATCGTGGTCCGTTCTACCCTGGCAAGAGTCGTGGGGTGCACATGGTCGTTGCGATTGCCGCTGCGATTCTGGCTTGGGGAGCACCTTGTTGGCACATGGCAGAAGCTGCCGCTAGGATCCACCCACCATCACACGGGACAACACTGACCGCGACCCCAGCTTGACAGACGGCATGAGAATTCTCGTCGGATACAGCTACTACCGAAGCTTCATCGACGTCCGAGATCAGACAGAAGCGTGGCTCACACGCCTCCGGTCTTACGGTTTCGACGTGAGGGGCATCCCCATCACCACGAACCCTCCAGGTCCGCCGGTCCTGTGGCCTGAACTGGACCGGCGCTGGCGATGGGGGGATCCTGTCCTCTTTCGGATGTACGAGCGACTCGCGGAGGCCGCATCCGAGTGTGACGTGTTTCTGAACTTTAACGGCATCAACACCCATCCGGAGTTCATCAAACAACTGAACACATTCAATGTGTATGCCTGCTTCGATGACCCGGAATCATCAGAACGTCTATCGCGACCGCTCGCACCGGCTTACGATCTGGCGATGGTGGGCAATGTCGCCGAAGTAGGTCGGTACGTTCAGTGGGGTGTCCAACGCGCCAGACACTGGCCGCTTGGTTTTCGAGCCGATCAGTACGATCCGGCGCTAACGTCCGAGCAGATACTCAGCGGTGATCGCGACGTTGATGTCGCCCTGCTGTGTGAGCGGATTACAGGGTGGCGCGGTGAGCGCCTGAGCAGCTTCTGCAGGGCATTCCCCGCCGGACGCTACCATGGGAGAGGCTGGCCCGCGGGTGTTCTGCCTCAAGCAGAAAAGGTTCCCCTGTATCAGCGTACCCGCATTGGTGTGAATTTTCATAACTCAACAGGCCCAATCAACTTCCGGACCTTCGAGCTTCCCGCCAATGGAGTGCTCCTTGTGTGCGACAACAAGGCACATCTAGGAAAGTTGTTTCAACTTGGGCGCGAAGCAGTCGGGTTTGAAACCCCTCAGGAGGCCGTGGAAGTCTGTCGCTACTATCTCTCCCATGATGCTGAGCGGCGTGAGATTGCCGCTTGCGGCTGGCAAAGGGCTGTTCGCGATTACAGCGAGAGGGCCGTGTTTGAGAGTTTGGAGCGAGCGATCGGGGAGGTGCTACCGTCCGTCGGCCCCGCACGGGAGAATGCACGTATTGAACTGCCGAAACGTGCAGGTACAGGGGTTGCCCTACTGCTCGCCGTCTACAGTTGCGCCCTGGGTTGCAGGGCCGCCGTCAAGCGGGCGCTGGGAACGGGCTTGCAGATCGCGAGATCCGCAGTCCGGAAGTGCACTGACTGGTTGAGTGAGCGGATGGCCATATAGGTTAGTTAGCAGGGAGGGAACAACCATGAGATTCAGAGAGTACAAGTGTCTTGTGTATTCAGATCTTTATCGGATCACAGGCGCAGTCAGGACTCTCACTCTTATTTGGTATATCTTAGCGGGCGGTTCATTCCGATACACCTTTTGGATGCGCACCTGCTCTTATACATGGAGCAACATGTTTCTGAGATGTTCCATCTATCCACTTTCAAGGCTCACGCTCCATCGTCTCATATACAAGTATGGCATTTCGATCCCACCAGACACTAAGATTGGAAGTGGATTCTATATAGGTCATTTCGGTGGAATTGTGGTAAGTGGAAAGACCATAATAGGAAAGAACTGCAATATGTCTCAATGCGTAACTGTGGGACAAGCCAATCGAGGAAGGAATAAGGGCCATCCAATATTGGGCGACAACATCTACATCGGCCCCGGGGCGAAGATTATTGGTGCTGTTACAATTGGAAACAATGTCGCGATTGGTGCTAATTGTGTTGTGACAAAGGATGTTCCAGACAACTCTGTTGTTGTGGGGATTCCTGGAAAGGTCATCTCACAGGAAGGATCAAAGGGATACGTCAATAGAACTGACTACGAAGACTACATCAGGGAACAGAGGGGTCCATGTCGCCTCGCAGGCTCGGAGCCATGACCCAGCGCGTTCACCGGACCAGCGCCCCGGCCACCACGCGCCACCATGCGCACGGCTGGACCCGGCGGGGTTGGCGCATGGCCGACGATCCCGAGGCCGGGGCGGGGCGGCTGGGGCGTGTTTCAGGTTGAAGGGTGGAGTAGCGTTTGCGCCGGTGTGTGCCGGAATCCTTAGTGAAACGTGGCGGAATCAGGCAAGACGGGGAAGGGTGTCATTTGTGCAACCGTCTAATCGGGAAGACCTTGCGAGATTGCGCAAGGTGGTGTGTCTTGCTTTCGAGTCATGCGCGTTCAAGCGGGCGCTGCCACCACTACTTGGCGAATCGGGCTGGCGCCCGCGAAATTGACGGCGCACAGTACCGTGCGCCGGTAAGGGTTGCGTTCAGGGAACCCACCCTCCGGCGACCCGATCCGCGACGCATCCCCCGTCAGCATCAAGACCGATTCGCCCGCCACAGGCCGCCCGAGGTCGCTACCTATGGCGACACCGGGCGCGACGCTGAAAGGAACGCGTGCGAGGCCGCGACCCTCGACAGCGGGCCGTGCAATACCCCCAACCGGCTTGCACTGAATCACAGATGCGCCGTAGTTGCCCCCTGCGCGCTTCACATTCCGGCCTGGACCCTTGAAGGTGGCCGAGGTCCCACGCTGGCCAACGCTCTTGACGCTGACGGTCTGTTCGTCCTAGCTTCAGCCCATGAATCAGCGCGACTCAGGTAGGGCTCGAAGAACTACCACGTTTCTGTCCATCGCAGGCTGGGCGATCGTGGCTGCAGGTCTGTTTGGCGGCGTCTCGCTGAGGGAGCGTTGTCTGTTCCCGCCGGCTGATGGGAAGCCTCTCTACCCGCCGGACAATCAGTCATGTCAGCTGGAGAGTTTCTATGGGTACCGGCAGGAGGTCGCTCTTGGCACGGGTTTCGGCGGTTACCCGTTCTACCCGAGCAGAATCCCTGACGTCTTGCTTCCGCCGCTGGTGGCGCACCCATGGCACTACATCTTAGACACGCTCCTGCTGGTTCTTTCGGCCGCGTACTACCTGGGCGGCCGCGGCTGTCGCGGCGTTTCGGCATGCCTACCAGCGGTCGCTCTGGGCGCCTCGGGATATGCGTTCTCTCTGATTTCTGCCGGACACCGTGGCGTGTTCGACATGCTGCCGTATGCCGTCTTCATCTTCGGGCTCATTGACAGGGCCTTGGAGCGGCGCTCATGGTTGGATTTCGCCATGATCGGTGCTTGTGCAACCTGGGGGCTCTCGGCCCAGCCCGACATCATGGGGCTCTTTCTCCTGCTGGCGGGAGCCTACGGATGCTTCCGTCTGATCCGTGTCTGGCAGCGCGGGCAGACGTTGCCTCTGCTCCGCCGGTGCCTTCTCGGCGGAATCCTGGCATCTACCATCTTCTGCCTGGGCGGCATGGGCTTCTTTGGCAATCTGTTCCGTAACATCGTTCCTGCCCGGGAGACCATGCAAGCGCAGACCGCGGCGGACAAGTGGGAATTCTGCACGAACTGGAGCATGCCCCCGGAGGAGATTCTGGAGTTTGTCGCGCCCGGGGTGTTCGGGATCGAGACCGGCGACCCGCGAGCCCCCTACTGGGGCCGGGTGGGCCGATCGCTGGGGTGGGATCCGACGCGCCCGGGTCTGATGAACCTCAAACAGCACACCGTGTACCTCGGGGTCATTCAGTTGCTCATCGGCGCGTATGGTGTGGCATGGGCGGTCTCGCGGCGAAGACGGGATGGGCTGATGGTCGAGTCACAGGAACCGTCGCCCGCGCTGTCCCGGCCCGACGTGTTGTTCTGGGCTGCGACCTTCGTCATCACTGTTCTTCTCGCGTTGGGCCGGTACTTCCCGCTGTACCGACTGTTCTTTCTCCTGCCCTATGCACAGAAGATTCGGGCCCCAATCAAGTTCATTCACCTCTCGGAGTTGGCGCTATGCGTCCTCTTTGCGGCAGGGCTGGCCGCTTACCTGCGCGATGCGCGGGCCGCGGAGTCGGGCACGCGGCCGCCGTTGCGGCGTCGCAGCTTCTGGATCGGCGCGCTAGGCGCAGGGCTGTGTCTGGGGCTCGCCGCCATTCGCTGGCTGTTCGCGGGCGGAATGGCGGGCTACTGGCGGGAACTGGGCCTGGAAGCCTATGCGCCGGTTCTGCGCGAAGCCATGCGCGGCGGGCTGACCCACGGAATGGTGCTGTCGGGGCTGGTCGCCGCCGTCTGCCTCGCCAACGCCTTCGCCGGCCGGCAACGGCAACGTATAGCCCTCTACGGCATGGGCCTCTTAACGATGGCGGTTTTCGCCGACCTGGTCCTCGTGGGCAAGCCCTACGTGCGCACTCGCGATGTTGCCGGCTTCTACGCCCCCAGCCCGCTCATGACAAGACTGCGCGAGGAGAAGACTCTGGGCCGGGTTTCGTACCCCGTGTCTTCTTTCCGCACTACGCAGAACCCGCTCTGGTGCACCTTCTGCGTAAACGGAATCTACCCGGTTGAGCCCGCGCAGGGCCACCCCGTTCCTGATTCTTACCGAGAGTTGTTCAATGCCCTGCAGGGCAACACGCCGCGACTGTGGCAGTTGAGCAGCACCCGCTACGTCATTGGCCCAAGCTCGTCACTGGCCGCGTTAAAGCAGGACACCCGCTTCGAAGGCGTCACGGGGTTTGACGCCTTGATGGATGGCCGGATTGAGGAGCGGCCTCTTGGCCAAGGTAATCACACCGTCTACCGGTTCAAGGATGGCCTGCCGCGGGCCCAGCTCTATCACCAGTGGGAATCGGTCGATGCCACCACCGCGCTTGCCCGCCTTGCGGATGCAGCCTGGGACCCAGCGCGCATGGTGCTCGTTGAGGACGCATCCGGCTCACATACGGCGCAACGGGCGCCGTCGCCAGTCGAGTTGGAAGTCTACGGCCGCACGCGTATAGTCGTACGGACCGACGCGCCCGAAGAAGGCATCCTTCTTGTGACCGACCAGTACGATCCAGACTGGCACGTCACCGTGGATGGCCGTTCGGCCGACCTTCTACGTGCGAACGGCATCATGTTAGCCGTGGGGGTGCCTGCCGGCCGACATAAGGTTGTCTTCACATACCACCCTTTTGCGCTACCTTTTGGGCTGAGCCTGGCCGTCTGCGTCGGCCTGTTGGGGTGGCAGGCCGTCCGGCTCATGGGCAAGCGTAGGCGGCACGAGGCGGTGTAACCCGGCCACCTCGTGCACGGAAAAAGCTCAAATAGAGACAGGCCCAGTATGCGAAAGCACATTGCATCTCTCCTGGCTGCCGCTGCCCTGTCGGGTTGCGGAAGCGCCGAGTCGCCCCGGTCAGTCGGTCGTGTGGACCTGTTGACGAGCCTGCACGATCTGACCAACGTCGCAGCTTTCGCTAGAGCGCCTGCGTGGCGCGAAGCCATGATTTCGACCTTCGATCGCACGGGAGGCAACGACGACTGGTCGACGCCTCAAGCTCTTGGCCCGAATGGTGAGTGGGTGATCGCCGACCTGAAGGGCCCTGGCGAAGTCTCCCGAATCTGGGCGACAAGCGTCGGTGTGACCGAGTGGCAATTCTATTTCGACGGCGAATCTCATCCTCGAATCAGGTGCAGCGGAGCGGGGCTTTTTGGAAGGGAGAGCCCTTTCAGTCCGCCCCTCTGCGACATCTTGAGCAGCGGCTCATACTGTTATCTTCCCATCCCCTACGGAAAGTCGCTACGGATTGTTGGATTGACCTCGCCATTTACGGCCTCTTCTCGGCGATACTATCACGTGAATTACAGTACGTACCGCGATGGCGTCAACGTGACATCATTCCCCCCTGAGCTGTCAGGCAAGGAGAACGCCGCACTGGATGCTGCGCACGGTGCATGGTCGTCGTCGATGGCGCGCCCTCTTGCACCCCGCCCCGAAGTCGGGTCAGCAGAAGTCGATCGTGGGGGAACCGCGGTGCTGCTGGACCGGCGTGGCGCCGGTACGGTGGAGGAACTGACCCTCCGGACCTCCCCCTCGGGTGAGGGGTCTGTGGATGAGGCCCGGTTGCTGCGCGACCTCGTGCTGGAGGCCTATTGGGACGGCAGCCGATCTCCGAGTGTGCAGGTTCCGCTCGGGGACTTCTTCTGCCAGGCGTTGTTCACCCGCGATTTCGGGTCCCTTCCCATGGTGTCCTCGAACGGGTGGATGACGTGCCGGTTTCCGATGCCATTCCGCACGTCCGCCAGGATTGCCGTACGGAATGACGCGGCACACAGCGCGCGGGTCGAGTGGGGCGTCCGCGTCGCGCTGGCAGACGCCGCCACGCCCCGTCGCTACTTTCACGCCCGATGGGGATCCGGGCTGGATGGCCGGCAGCCTCTGACTCTCCTCTCAACCGAGGGCCGGGGACACTTCGTTGGCTGCTACCTCAATGCCTGGGGGACAGACGGTTCCTGGATGATGCTGGAGGGCGACGAACGCATTCGCGTTGATGGTGAGGCAACGCCATCCTGGCAGGGAACGGGCCTGGAGGATTACTTTAATGGCGCCTGGTACTACATGGGTATCTTCGACCGGCCGCTGCACGGGCTGCTGGAGAAGTCTGCCATGCGGACGGCCCAGTACCGCTGGCATCTTCTGGACCGCGTCGGTTTTGACAAGCGCATCGATGTTGAGTTCGAGTTCGGGCAAGACAACATCTCGCCCGGGTATATGTCCGCGGCGGCCTACTGGTACCAGGACCGTCCTGTGCCGGCCAACAGCCGGATTCCGCCCCCGCCCGGACGCGTGCCGCCGCAGGACCGGATCATGGCGGCGGCTGTCATGGCGCACCTTTTCGAGTTTGAACGTCTCGGCCGTCCTGACGAGGCGCTGGCCCGCTGCCGCTATTACGCGGAGGCGTGCCGGCCTTTCGGCATGGAGGGCATCCTGAACCTGCGCGCAGCCGCCTATAGGGAGGCGATCGACGGCATCGCCGCCGCCCGCCTTGAGTATGCCTCCACCCGCAAGCAGTCTCCCGGAACGGCAGAAGCCGCCCAGGCGGATGCGCTGCTGTGGTTCCACGACAGCCCGACGAACGCACTCCTCGGCACGCACGTCAACGGCCGGTACAAACTCTACCTCGATGGCAACCTCGTTGCGGAGGGCGATCATCCGCAGGACCTGAAAGTCGCCCGGCTTATCCTGCCGCCCGGCAACCACGAGTTTGCCGCCGAGGTCACACCGACCCGCGCCGATGCCTGGTTCTCGATGTGCCTGCGCACTCACGTCACCAACCTATTGACCGATGCCCAGTGGGAGCGGGTCGCCACGCGGCCGCCGGACTGGCCGCTGACGGCGGGGGCGGCCTGGACCCCGGTGGCTCCTTTCAGTGGTGCCGACATGTTGCCGCGTATCGGGTTCTGGCAGTTTTCTCCCAATGCGTTTGTCGGGGTGCAGTCGGGCATCCAACTCCTGAGGCCGTGGCTTGGTTGGCCGGCGGAGAGGCAACGGGCGACGGCGTTTGTGCGCCGGCGGTTTAGCGTGCCTTCGTCGACCACCGGGCGTTAAGGCGAGGCTGAGAATCGGACTTTCTCCGGCACGGCCGGCATGGCATACTCGGAGCCATTCGAGATGAACAAACGGCTGATTACCATCATAGTGCCGACGTTTAACGAAGAAGAGAACGTCGGCCCCCTGCATGAAGCGGTTGTGCGGGTGCTTTCGCCTCTGGCGGAGCACTACGATCGCGAGCTGCTGTTTGTGGATGACGGCAGCCGGGACGGGACGGTCGAGCGGCTGCGCGCAATCGCGCGTATGGATCCCGGCGTCCGCGTCATTCGCTTCAGCCGGAACTTTGGTCATCAGGCCGCGCTGACCGCAGGACTGGAGGCCGCCCGCGGTGACGCCATTGTGACGATGGACTGCGATCTCCAGGACCCGCCCGAGCTGCTGCTGCCGATGATCCGCAAATGGGAAGAGGGTAGCCGGATCGTCTACGCGCGGCGGCGCTCGCGCGAGGATCGGCCGTTCAAAAAATGGACGGCCGAAGTCTACTACCGCCTGCTCTCACGCGTGTCAGAGGTGGACATCCCCCGGCAGGTCGGAGATTTCCGCCTCATCGACCGCGTGGTTCTGGCCAACCTGATCCGGTTGGGCGAGCACTCGCGCTACCTGCGCGGGATGGTGGCGTGGCTCGGGTTCCGCCATGACTACGTCGACTTCGACCGCCCGGAGCGGATTCATGGCGAGACGCACTACCCCCTGCGCAAGATGCTGCGCTTCGCTATGGACGGGCTGCTGAGCTTTTCCTTCTCGCCGCTGCGGATCGCGCTGTGGGTGGGTGTGGTGTCGATTGCCTCATCGGGCGCGTTTCTAGCCTACATGCTGTATGACCATTTCATCCGCCACGTACCCTATCCGCTGTTCAAGTGGCTGACGGTCATCGTGTTCGGCTTCGTCGGCGCGCAGTTCATTCTTCTGTGGATCCTGGGCGAGTACATCGGGCGCATCTACGGTGAGGTGCGTCAGCGGCCGCTGTTTGTCATCGAAGAAACCATAGGCGCGGCGCCATGAATGCCTTGGCGTCCGCAGGCGCGCTCCACCGCCGCTACCGCGAAGCGCCACCGTTTATGCCGGCCGTTGCGACTGGACGGTCGGGACCAACCTAGTGCAATGATCTACCTCGTCTCCTTCTACTACCCTCCCGAAGCCACGCCGGGCGCAACCCGGTTCAGTCATCTGGCCCGTATACTCTGCGCGAAGTACGGCCATCAGCAGGTCCGTGTGGTGACGGGTCGGCCGAACTACCCACACGGCATCCTTCCTCGGGAGTTCCGGTGGCGCATCTTCAAGCGGACCACGGGCCGGTGGGGGGAAACGGTTCATCATCTTTACGAAATACCCGCCCCATTCAAGGGCCTCTACCGAAAGACGCTCGGCATGCTCTCCTTTGGCGTCAGCGCGTTCGCCTATTTCCTGTTCGCACCGCGGGAGAGGAACGACCTCGTCATTGTGACGTCCGGGCCGATCTTCCCGGCATATGCGATCCACCTCGCGTCGTTAATTCGCCGCTTCCGGTACGTCGTCGACGTCCGCGATCTCTGGCCCCAGATTGTTGCCGGAATGGGCTTCCTGAATGACCTGGGCTTCGCCTACCGGCAACTGATGCGCTGGTCCGATGCAGTTTATCGCCGCGCCGTGCTCGCCATCGGCACCACGGAGGGCATCTGCGACTATATCCGTACCGCTCGCACCTCAGGCGCCGTGGCCCTGGTCTACAACCCTGTGGATACCGACGCTTTTTCTCCTATCCCGCCGGATCAGATCCAGCGCTTTCGCGCCCAGCACCCGGATGTCTTTGGCCGGCATTCCGGCCCCGTTCTCCTCTACTCGGGAAGCTTCAGCGTCACGATCGATCCCCTTCAGATCCTCCGGGCTGTCACCAGCATCCCAGCGTCCCTCGATCCGTTTACCGTCGTCTTCATCGGTTATGGCGAGCAGTTGGCCGACATGGAGGGGTATGTCCATGCCCACGGGTTGCACGACCGGGTCGCGATTCTGCCGTTCATGGATCGCCAGCAGCTCGCCCAGTACATAAACGCTGCGGACGCGTGCATCTCCTGCACCAATCCCTCGGACATCAACAAGATCGCGATTCCCACGAAATTGATCGAGTATCTTGCGTGCAATAAGTTCCTGATTCTCGCCCTGGCCACTCCCTTCGCCGACGAGCTGGCGCGTCAGGGCCATGCCCTGGTCTCGGCGCCGGGTGACGCCGGTGGATTGGCGGGTCGGATGGCCCAATTCCTGGAGCATCGGGGAGAGTTCATCCGACACGTGGAGTCCAGAGCTTTCGCTGTCGATAGGTTCTCACTGAATCGCTTCACCGATCGCATCCTCTCCTGCCTAGCCCCCCACATGGCGCCGGCGCGGGAACCATCAACCTTTGGGTGAGTCATATGGAATCACAACTTGCTGTTCTGTCCGTCGTAGGCGCTCGCCCCCAGTTTATTAAGGCTTCTGTTGTGAGCCGGGCTCTTTCCGCCGCAGGGGTACAGGAGCGAATGGTTCACACCGGCCAGCACTACGACCGGGCCATGTCAGCTGTGTTCTTCGACGAGCTCGGATTGCGCGCTCCGGATGTAGACCTGGGGGTCGGATCCGGCACGCATGCCGAGCAGACGGGCCTGTCGATGCAGCGCTTGGAACCCGTCTGCCGTGACATTCGCCCTGATGTTGTTCTGGTCTACGGCGACACCAACGCCACGCTCGCCGGTGCGCTGGTTGCAGCCAAGATGAACATCCGGCTCGCCCACGTGGAGGCAGGACTGCGAAGCTTTGACCGATCCATGCCCGAGGAAGTCAACCGCGTCCTGACTGACCACGTGTCATCGTGGCTCTTCTGCCCGACCGAAGTCGCCGTCAGCAACCTCCGTGCAGAAGGAATCGCGGAAGGCGTATTCAATACTGGGGACGTGATGTATGACGCCGTCCTTGCCTTTGCGTCCAAGGCGCGTGAAGAAAGCCAAATCTTGGACTCGCTGCGCCTCCGAGAGGGAGGCTTTGTCCTGGCGACCATTCATAGGGACTTTAATACCGACAATCCCCAGCGTTTGCGGGCGATTCTGGACGCGCTGAACCAGATGGATTGTCAGGTGGTTCTGCCCGCCCATCCACGCCTCACGAAGTGTATGAGGGCCGCTGGGGTGCCTAACCCGCACCGGGGCTCGCTTCGGATCGTGGATCCAGTGGGCTACCTGGACATGGTTCGGCTGGAAGCGGCCGCGCGCGTCATCGTCACCGACAGCGGAGGCGTGCAGAAGGAAGCGTATTTCCATCGGGTGCCATGTGTCACGGTGCGCCCCTCAACCGAATGGGTGGAGACCGTAGCGCAGGGCTGGAATCAACTGGTCGATGCAGATGAGGCCGGAATTCTCTCGGCAGTCAGGAATGCCACTCCTCCGTCAATCCCTTCCGGCAACCCGTATGGGGACGGCACCAGCGCAAGACGGATCGCTGAGATCATCTCCAAGGCGAGGTGATCGCACTCGGTCCACGCTGGATCCTGCACGATGCCCCAGGGCGCCATCACCTGCCCGTCATATGCTTGCACTGGAGTGCGCGCCGGGTTATCAAGACTCACGTTCAAGGGTGCGTTCACGGAATGAGACAAGAGGAGAGGTGTGATATGAGTAGGAGATCCGCGCTATTTGGGATAGGCCCCGCCGTGGCAGTGCTCGCAGCGTTGACGCTGGCGACGGTCTCTCTCGCACAGGACTCGCTTGAGACGCTGAAGGCGATGAGCGAGAAGGGCAAAGCCGCACTCGACGCGGAACGGGAGACCGCGTGTGCCGAGGCCATGCGCAGCTACTCGAACGCTCTGTCCGAGGCTCACGATCGCTACCAGAAGAAAGGGGATCTGACCGGTGTCGTGGCATGTCGAGCCGAACGTGCGCGGCTGGCTGAGTCAGGAGCGCTGCCCGCGAAGTCCGAGCCCGGATGTCCGGAACTCATCGTCGCTGCGCAGCTTCGCTGTAGCAAGGCGACCGCTGAGGCAGAGACCTTGCACGACAAGAAGCTGGCGGAACTCTGGGAAACGTATGCAAAGCGTCTGACCGACCTTAAGCGGGAGTTGGTTCGGCAGAACATGATTGATGCGGCCATGGATGTTGAGAACGTGCTGAAGGGGGTTGAGTTCCTGCTCGCGTCCAGAGAAGTGCTGGCGGCGACCGAGAAGCCCGCCCCGGAAGAGTCAACAAAGAAGCCGCGGCTGAGTAAGTGGACCTTCGACGGCAAGGATGTGAGGATGTTTTCCTCGGAGGGGACAGGCGAGTGGATGGAAAAGAGCGGGTGCCTAACGGTGGCATCTTTCGGTGCCGGCAAAGGCTGGCACGGTCCCGAAGCTCGCAAGACCGTCAGGCCTCAGCGAGACTTCACGCTAACAGGAACCATCAACTACCAGAGCGCGGGTGCTGAGATCGGTCGGATCCTTCTCGGCGTCGTTCTGGCCGACGGTCGCCGCTACGCTGTTGTTGTGGGTGATCAGCACACAGATACCGTTGAATGTTTCTGGCGTGTCCAGAATGGCGACAAGTCCGCCACCGAGACCAAGGTCAAGTACGCGGGGGAGTTGATTGCCGGGCAACCGATGACGGTTAGCCGCAAGGGCGACACGCTAAGGTGTCTTGTCGGGGGTGTCACGCTAGTCGAGATGGGCGGAGTCACAACATCCCAACTGACGGAGATCTTTGTCGCCATCGAACGGTTTGAGAACTATCCGCCGCTGACTCGTGCAGAGGTGTTGGATCTCACCTTGGCCGAATAGGCGTATGCGCGTCGGACCTACCGATCGCAAAGGGCCGCGTCGCGGGACAGGTACGCACGTGTAGGGCGGCGCTCTCCAAGAGCCAGCCCCGGTGCGGGGTGCACTGAAACGGACGCACTGAAATGGAGACCCCGCGTTCGCCGTTCGGCCTGTCGCGCCGCTTGGCCTCGCGCAATTCGGCCTTGTAATCCGTGGTTCCTTTCTGACAAAGCTTGGACAGTTGCTCGGAGGGTGTGTCGTTCGCTGCATCTCGGGTCTCCGAGCGTCTGTCTGCGTCAAGAGAGTGGGGGTGTGTTATGCGCAAGGGTAACCTGACCGTATTGGGGTCTCTGGCCGCTAGTGTTCTCCTCTGTGCCCTCGCCACTGCGCGAGGCCAAGCATTGGACGAGCTGCCGGCCACAGACGCCGACCTAACCACCGGACTTCTGTTGCGCTGCGAGTTCGACGGGGATTCGGGCGCGAGCGTGGTGGATGGGAGCGGAAGCGGGAACAACGGGACGGCCGTGGGGTGCACGCTGGCGACGTCGGAGGGAATGGGCCTGGTGCGCGTGTTTGATGGCAACAGCAACCGCATCGACGTCGCGAATGAATCGGCCTTTGACGCAGGGGCAAGCACGTTCTCCTTTGGTTGCTGGATCCATCCGGACACGGTGCTGCCGGATTATGCAAAGACCCTCGCGTCGAAGTACGGCGGATCTCAGCGCTCGTGGGAGTTCTCCATCGCACCTGATGGACGCCTCCAGCTCGACACCAGCGCCACCAGCCTGGCGGGTCAGGACAAGTTCGCCAGGTCAGCGGTCGGCGTGTTGACGTCGAATGCCTGGCATCACGTTGCCTTCGTGAAAGGCGGGACGAACGTTCAGTTCTACGTCGACGGTCAGCTGGTGTCCGACGACGGCGTCGCCGTTCACGCCACGCTCTTCAACTCATCTGAGCCGCTGCGCTTGGGCAACTACCGCTATGGCGATGGAACCATAGGAAGCTATCACTGTTTCAGGGGTATGATGGACGACGCCCGGTACTATGCCCGCGGCCTGACCGATACCGAAGTGCATGAGTGGTGGCTGTCCACAGCTCCGCCGCCGCCGACGTCTACGACCACCACCACGGTGACAAGCACGACAACAACGACGTCGTCGACTACAGCGACCACCACGTCAACTACCACCACCACCACGCAGACGCAGAATCTAATCCTCAACGGAAGCTTCGAACTCCCCATTGTGCCTCCGAATTCCGGTGTCACGGCCACGCCGACCTCGTGGAATGTGGCGATAACAGCACCAAGTATTATCAACGGTGTCTCGGCTGCCGGTTATCCAGCCCCGCAGGATCTCCAGCAGTGGATTGGCGTGGGCGTCAACAGCTCCGACGGGAGCCGAAATGGGGTGTCGCAAGGCTTCACCATTGCAGACCCAGGGACATATCTCCTGACGTGGTTCGACGCCACACCGCTTGGATATGGGACAAACTCGCCCTATTCCGTGAGTGTTATTGATGGGACGGCTGCGACAGTCGCAGTTACAAACCTTAATGCCTACCACGGCACGCTCTCCTGGGTGTCGCATTCCATGTTGTTGACCCTCAACCCAGGACCATACACGCTCGTACTTCGCGCAGAGCCTCCAAGAGGCCATGTGGCC
>CAZJBP010000046.1:0-22576 GCA_964544115.1 uncultured Victivallales bacterium
CTCGCGACCGCCGGCGAGTCGTTCAACGAGGAGGACGTCCGCGCCGGCCACACGACGCCGGTCTTCTTCGGCAGCGGCATGACGAACTTCGGCGTGCAGCTCCTGCTGGACTACTTCGTCACCCACGGCGCGCCGCCCCAGCCCCGCATGAGCACCCGGGGGGCCATTGAGCCCACGGACCCGGAGTTCTCGGGGTTCGTCTTCAAGGTGCAGGCCAACATGAACCCGCGTCATCGCGACCGGCTGACATTCGTCCGCGTGTGCTCGGGCGTGTTCACGAAAGACATGGTGGTCAACGACCCGTCCACGGGCAAGCCCGTGCGCCTGTCGTACCCGCAGAAGCTCTTCGGTCAGGACCGCGAGTCGCTGGACGTGGCCTACCCCGGGGACATCGTCGGCCTGGTCACGCACAAGGCCTTCCGCATCGGCGACACGCTGACCAGCAACCCGGCGATTCGCTACGACGAGATTCCCCGCTTCCCGCCCGAAGCGTTCGCCTTCATCCGGAACACCTCGCCCTCCAGGTACAAGCAGCTGCGCGCCGGCCTGGACCAACTGCTGGAAGAGGGCGTCATCCAGTCCTTCACCCTCATTGACGGCACCGACGCCGCTCCCCTGCTCGGGGCCGTCGGCCAGCTCCAGTTCGAAGTGGTCATGCACCGCCTGCGGGCCGAGTACAACGCCGAGCCGCGCCTCGATGCCGCGCCGTTCACGCAGATCCGCTGGTTCGCTCCGGGCACGCGCAGGGAGGATTTGGGCGAAGAGGAGTACCTGGGCAATGGCGTGCGACTGGCGGAGGATGTTCGCGGGCAGCTGGTAGTGCTGTTCCCCGAAAAATGGTCGATCGACTACTTTGCAAAGAAGCACCCCAAGCTTCCCCTGCACATGGTCTCGGCGCACGACGTGAAGGGGGCGACATGAAGCCACGGATCCAGATCGCCACCGCCCTCGCTCCGGATGGCGGCAAGATGGCCCTCATCCGGCACGACAGGGATTTCATCATCACCGTGGATCGCAAGGACCTGATGCTGAGCCGCGCCCACGAGTCCGAGCTGCAACTGGCCCGGCTGGGCTGCGCCCCTCTGACGGGCCGCCGTGCGCCCAAGGTGTTGATCGGCGGCCTGGGCATGGGCTACACGCTGCGGCAGGCTCTGGATCTGCTGCCGTCGACCGGGAACGTTGTGATGGCGGAGCTCCTGCCGGACATCGTCCAGTGGAACCGCGACCTGCTCGGGGAACTGGCCGGCCACCCGCTCAGGGATCCCCGCGTGGAACTGCGGGTGGGCGACGTGGGAGAGAGCATCCGCCGCGCGCCCGGCACCTTTGACGCGATTCTGCTCGACGTCGACAACGGCCCCCATGCCGTGACCGATGCGCGCAACGCGATGCTGTACAACCGCCGCGGCCTGCGGGACTGCCTCTCGGCCCTCCGCCCCCGCGGACGGCTGGCCATCTGGTCCGCATCGATCGATGACCGCTTCGAGCAACGCCTGCACGAGGTCACGCCCCACGTCCGGCGCTTCCGCGCCCCCACCCATGCGGGCGGCCGAACCCAGCCGCACTGCATCTGGGTGGCGGCCAACGATGCGGAGTCCCTGCCCGAGGTGTCCGGGCCGCAGGACGAAGAGCATCGATAGGGCTGAAATCGCACCCCATCCGGGGTCTACCGACAAGGCCCGGTCAGGTTCGCGCCCGTGAGTGCACGATCGTCAGCGTACCGATGTAGAGGAAGCCAGCGGCATAGATCGCCATGAACTGACCCGCCGCGATCCGGCCGGCCAGAGTGTAGGCACCCAGCGAGACGGCACAGTAGAGCCCCAGCAGGATCTCAAAGTACGCGAGCATGGGGACCGGCACCGTGTAGCGCTTGATTTCCTTGTCACCCTTCTTCGGCGTGCGCACAAAGCCGCTTTCGCGCCCGAGCAGCGCCTCCATCACGCCACGCGTGTTCGAGAGGGCGATGCCGACGCCGATCACGATCAGCAACGGCAGGAACAGGCATCTGCGCTTCCAATCGGCGTACACCGCCTGCTGGCTGACGACATACAGCAGGCTGGGCGCAAACATCGACAAGCTCAAGGCGACGGAAACCGCCGCAAATGCCACGGGTGCGACGCTGATCTCACCCGACCACAGCAGGACCGGCAGGGCCAGCACGGCCAGGGCCAGCATCATCGGGTGCACCAGGTAGTGCGTGAGGTGAAAGAACGCCTGGACCTTCTTGAACGGTGACACCTGTGCGCGCATCAGCGCGGGCAGCACCTTGAGCGCCGTCTGGATCGAGCCCTTCGCCCACCGGAACTGCTGGCTCTTGAACGCGCGCACGTCCTCGGGAATCTCCGCCGGCACGACCACGTCGGGAACGTACTTCGTCTGCCAGTTCGCCAATTGCACCCGGTAGGACAAGTCCATGTCCTCGGTGAGCGTATCCCAGGCCCAGCCGCCGCCGTCCTCGATCGCCTGACGGCGCCACAGCCCAGCCGTCCCGTTGAAGTTCATGAACAGCCCGTTCCAGTTGCGGGCGCACTGCTCGATCACAAAGTGCCCGTCGATGCCGACCGCCTGGGCCGTGGTCAGCAGGGAGTGCCCGTGGTTGAGGTGCCCCCAGCGCGCCTGGACCATGCCGACCCGCGGATCGGCCATGAAGAACGGCACCGTCTTGAGCAGGTAGTCCTCCGGAGGGACGAAATCCGCGTCGAACACGGCGATGAACTCGCCCCGCGACTGACGCAGCGCGTTATCCAGCGCGCCCGCCTTGTAGCCCTGGCGGTGGTCGCGACGCACAACGCGCACGTCGTGGCCGGCCGCCCTCAACTCAGCCGTCACCCGATCGACCAGCCCGCGGGTCTCGTCGTTGGAATCGTCGACCACCTGCACCTCGTGACGGCCGACGGGATACCGCATGGCGCACACCGCGCGAATGCAGCGTTCGGCGACGTTGAACTCGTTGTAGCAGGCAATCTGGGTGGTCACCCGCGGAGCATCCGGCCGCTGCATGAGGTCTCCGATGCGCTCACGCACGGCCTGAAGTCCGGCATCCGAGCCCTTCCGCCGCCACTGAAACAGGGCGACCATTACGTAGCAGTTGAGTCCGTAGAAGAAGAGACCCAGCGACGCCATGCAATAGATCACGCCCAATATCTTGGGCAGGACGCTCGTCCACTCGCCTTCCATGAAACACTCCTCAACGCCCCCGGCTTCGATGCACCCTCGAGACGCAGAACACCGCACCCACCTAAGGAAACACGAAACGGGCGGGCATTATAGGGGATACTGGGCCAAGTCAAACACTATAAGGCCCGGTCCACAGGCTCCAGTCATAGATCCGCAAGGCCGGGCTGGCGGCGGATAGCCGGTCGCGCACGCGCACGGCGGCCTCGGCGTCCTTGGCCAGAACGCCCAGAAACCCGCCCCCGCCCGCCCCGGCCAGTTTGGCGCCCACCGCAAGGTCAGCCACCTGGTCGAACAAAGCGTCTACCGGAGCGCTGCTGCAGTGCGCGTCGAGCACCTGGTGGATCTGCCAGGCCCGTGTCATCACCGCTCCGAGCCCGTCCAGATCGCCCAGGGCCAGAACCCGCTTACCCTCCTCAGCCAGCGCAACCAGGTCGGCAATGGCTCCCAGCGTCCGACCGTCGCGCCTGAGGTAGCGCCCCACCACGATCTGCAGCACATTCTTCGCCAGCCGGTCGATGCCCGTAAACGCCAGAACCATCCGCGCCTGCAGCTCCTCGGCCACGCTGGCCAGCAGGGGCACCGGTTCTATCCCGATCCGCAGCGGCAGCGTGGGCAGGCTGGAGACGAGTTTGATTCCAGGAACGAGCCCGCCCACCTGATCCTGCCAGCCCCCGCCCGTGGTCAGGCGCTGCTCAAGGATCAACACAAGGTCGATGATCCGCTCCGGCGCCGAAGACCGTCCCGCCAGCTGCTCCAGCGCCGAGACCAGGGCCGCCGCCAGGATCGAACTCGTGCCCAGCCCACTGCCGCGCGGAACGCGTGACCAGGTGCGCACGCGCACGCCCTGGGTCACCTGGCTGCCGGCGCCGTACCCGCACAGCACGAGCGCCGAGCGCAGCAGGGCAAACCGGTCCCTCAGCCCAGACGGGTCCAGCACGGGTTCCCCGTCACGCAAGGTCATCCGAGTTCCGTCGTCCTCGATCTCCAATTCCCATCGTGGCTCAGGCAGCGCTTCGACCGAGGCGCCCACCGGCCTTTGGCCGTTCAGGGCCATCGCGAGGTTCAGCACCTTGGCAGGCCGCTCGAGGCAGTACGGTGGCGTATCGCTCCATCCCCCCGCGATATCGAAACGAACCGGAAGATCGACGCGAACGCAGGTTCCCGCAGCAACGCCACAGACCGACTGCGTTCCCGGGCTCTTCACCGCGGCCGCCACCTCCCGGTACACGGCGTCGAAGGAGCGCTGTTGAAGGGCGTCGGCCTCGGCCGGGCGACCGGCTGAGCGGGCCAGATCCGCCTTCAGCCTCAGCGTCCGACTCCAGGGCGCCGACCCCGACGCCCACGCATCCCCCGGTTCCGGGATCGCGGCGCCCAGCCGCGCGAGGTCCGCGCGGGCCGGATCGGATATCACCTGCGAGGCCAATGCGTCGACGTTGCGTTCGCCCCCGCCCAGCAGCGTCCGGCGAACGGCGCGCAGAACCAGATCCTCGACAATCTCCTGCTCCCGATGCATGAACGCCGCCGGATCAGCCGCCCCGTGGAGGTCCGCCAGGCTGAGTCGGGGCGCTTGACACCATGCCTCCCGGGCGGCGCCGTCGCCGCCGTCTCCCATTACCCACGCGGTGAGCCCGAGATCCTCGTTGCCCGCCGCCGGAATCACCTTTGCCCGCCACAGCGTTGTCTCCCCGCCCTCCGGCCACAGATCCGCTTTCCCCACCCCATGCGCCGCCATCCAGGCGCCGAGGTCGCGGTTCAAGAACGTCGAACGCCCGAGCGCGTCTTTCGGATTGTCGTCCACGCCGCAGCACACCGTGGCCACCGCGCCCGCCGAGGTGGAAAGCGGCGCCTGCCACAGGCATGTGTTGTCCGGCACTCGCAGGTTCCCGTCGGGCAGATCGGCCGCCAGCACCACGCAGCGGCTTCCCACGCGAACCCCGTCGCCCAGTCGGCATCCATGGATCAGGCTGCCGCGGCCCACCACGGTTTCGAGCCCGAGCCGCGACGCATATACCGCCGCCGTTGCATCCACGCCACCGCCGTACTCGGCCAGGACGCGCCGCGACAGCTCCCCGTTCCATGACGCGGCGAGATGCTGCAGGACCTCGGACGTTGTGCCGAAGTGGATGAATTGCAGATCCTCGGCGACATGGTTGACCAGCGGCAGGCCGCGGCCCAGCCCGGCCAGCAGCCGCGGCCCCAGCGGACGGCCCTCAAGCCACGCGTGCCTCGCCGGCACAAGGGCGGAGGCGATTTCCTCATACAGACTGCACTCCTGCCCCGATGCGAGCAGTTCTGCGATGGGATCCGGCGAACCGCAGGCCACCGCCACCAGAGCCTCAAATGCGCTCCCGCAATAGGCGTAAATGCCGGTGTCCAGCAGCGCCGCGCACCCCCGGACGAGCGCGCCTCGCTCGACCAACTCCGCCGGGGTGGCCTTCTGCAGCAGATCGGCCACCCGGCCGTCGGGGCCCGCCACGATCACGCCGTGTTTGCCGGCCACATCCAGCGACACCGGCGAGGTCACGACCAGGCCGCCATCGAGCGGCAGTTCCATGTCAATGGCGTCGAACAACGGCAGGGCGTCGCCTGCAAAGGACAAGAGGCCGCCGCCGCGCATCGCGGCCGCCACGGGCGCGGCCATCGCCAGTTGGTGATCGAAGACGGTGTTGACGGGCCGATCGACGTCCGTCAGCAGCGGGAACGGAATGAAGCTCTTGCCGGGAATGTTGGCCCACGGCACGCGCCGGCTGTCGCCGCCTGCATGAATCAGCAGGACCCGCAGCGACGACGCCTTCCCCTCGCCCACCGCCTTGGCCATCCGCCGCAGCGCATTGAGCGTGGCGCCTCCGCTACCGATCCGCCGCCCCTGCGGGTCAGGCACGACAAGCGTGCGGGTGGACGGCCCGATCAGTCCGCGCCGCCGGGCCGCCTCGACCTGCATCTCATACAACCGCGCCTGCCGCTCGCTGGCGGCGGTCAGCACGATGACGTCCCAGCCAGGCACCCGTGACGGGGTTTCAACGGAGAGGTGCAACATCGCGGTGCCCTGGGCCAGATGCGCCAGGGCTCGTCCCGTCTCCGCATGTCCCCGCAGTGTCCGTTCCATCGTTCCGCCTCGCCTCAACCCCGCTTCGACTGCACCGTCCGCTCGTAGCGGCGAACGTCCTCGAGCCAGGCCTCACCCGGCGGCACCCCTTGCATTTCGCAGTAGCGGTCCCAGACGGCGCCCCACGGCAGGGAGCGGGCCTCCTCCGTCAACGCCAGGCGTCCGGTCGTGTCGCCCTCGGCCTCGCACTGACGCAGGAGGGCCAGCGGCTCGGTCATCGCGATGAGCAGCGCCTTGTGCATGTTGCGGGCACCGATGACCCACGCGGCCACGCGGTTGATGCTGGCGTCAAAGTAGTCCAGCCCGATGTGGACTCGCCCGAGGAAGCCGCCGCGCACCAGTTCTTGCGCCAGCGTGCGCAAGTTGTCGCTTAGCGTAACGACGTGATCGCTGTCCCAGCGCTCACCGCGGCTGACGTGCAGCAGCACCTCATCCACCCACAGCAGCACGGCCGACAGCTTGTCGGCGATGCTTTCCGTCGGGTGGAAGTGCCCCGCGTCCAGGCACAGCAGCTTGTTGTTCGCCATGGCGTAGCCCATGTAGAATTCGTGCGACCCGGCCACGTAGCACTCCGACCCGATGCCGAACAGCTTGGACTCGACGGCGTCGAGGTTCTGCGAGGGCTTGATCGGCTCCGAGAAGATGTCGTCCAGCGACTCCTTCAGGCGCAGCCGCGGCCCCAGGCGGTCGACCGGGTTGTCCTTGCATCCATCGGGAATCCACACGTTGGTCACGCACGGCGTCCCCAGCGCGCGGCCCATGGCTGCGCCGATGCGGCGGCACGCGCGGCCGTGGGCGACCCAGAAGCGGCGGACCTCCGGATCGGGATGCGTGAGGGTCAGGCCGCCGGCCGCCAGCGGATGCGCAAAGAAGGTGGGGTTGAAATCCAGGCCCATCCGCTTCGACTTCACCCAGTCGATCCAGCGGGCGAAATGCCGCGGCTCAAGCTGGTCACGGTCCGCCCGCTTGCCGTCGTAGTCCGCGTAGCATGCATGCAGGTTCAGCCGGTGAGTGCCCGGGATCAGCGAGAACGCCTTATCCAGGTCCGCGCGCAGCTCATCGGCCGTGCGGGCCTTGCCCGGGTGGTTCCCCGTGGCCTGGATGCCGCCGTCCGCCATGCCCGCGCCCGTCTTCTCGAATCCGCCCACGTCATCGCCCTGCCAGCAGTGGAGGCTGAGGGCCACGCGGCCCAGTTGCTCCAGCGCCGCCTCTGTGTCCACTCCAACGGCGGCGAAGCGCGCGCGCGCCAGGTTATACGCTGCATTCACGCCCCCACGAGAGGCCTTGGCTGCGGGCGTCTTCGATTGCACCTTGCGTGTCGTCTTCATTGCATCACCTTCTGTCTGTAGGATTCCACTTCCCAGTTTTCGATGAACATCCGGGCCCGGTCGTCCATGAACTGCGGGCCGCCGAAGGCGCCCGTCAGGCGGATCACGGTCGCGGCGTCCAGGGCCAGGTCCAGGGCCAGGCGCGCGGTTCGCAGCGTCCGACCCACACCAAAGACGCCCGACGGCGTCGACACGACCTGCGGCCAGTAGCCCCGTTCTCGGCGGAATCGGGCCAGGCTCGCCGCATCGTCGGCACGGCCGACGTAGGCGAAGGACTTCGCATACACGATGTGATCCGGCGTCAGCGGCCCGGCGGCCGGATCGAACCGTCCCGCTCCGGCAAGGGCCGGCCCCTCGCCCTCCCACCCCGCCTTGTGCAGCGCAACGGCGAGGTGCTCCGCCGTTGCGGCGTCCGCCCGGCCCTGGGGCTGTATCTCACCCGTCTCCACGCCCGCCCGGCGGTATTCACCTCGCAGCCGCTCGAGGATCAAGGCATAGGCGCCCTCGACCTCCCGGCCGCTTTCGGCTGCAACGAACACGCCATGGTTCTTCATGAAGACCGCCTGCGGCTGGCGGCCCCTCGCCGAGGCCCACCCGATGAGCGCCTGCCGCGTGGCCATGCACAGCGTGTACCCGGGATCGGTATAGTCCATCCAGAGCGCATCCGGGAAAAGCCTGCGGCAGACCTCAGCGCCCGACACGCTGCAGGTCATGCCATTGACCAGGGCCGGGTGCGTATGGATGACGTAGGCGGCATCAAAGGAGTCGTGCAGCGGCGACTCGACCGAGGGGCGGCCCCGCCTGGGATCGATGACGGCAGCGGTCATGGCGCTGAGGACGGCCGCCTCGCGCGCGGCTGAATCCGTCGGCGTTGCCGCGGCGTACAGGGCACCGAGGAGCTGTCGGTCCAGCGCCACCACGTTATCCGGCGCCACCTGCCAGAGAGCGATGCCGGACGGCTTGATCCACAGCGTTGTCGCATCCTTGAAGGACGAGTTCCCACCCCCACCCCGCACGTAGTCCGCCCCGCCAAGCCGATGGGACAGCCGTGCCATTTGAATCAAACCGCGCATAATACTCACTTCCCCCCCGGCCCGCATTCCGCCTCAGGCGGAGCCCCAAGCCAGCAGCGGATGATACGGACCCCGTCCCCCGCGGGCCAGCCCGAAAGTGCGGCCCAGGCGCATCTGCGTTTCAGTGCACAGAGGATTGCGCCCAGGGAAGCCACCCTCTGCCCCGGCGACAGGATCCGTCAAGGGGCGCGGGATGCGCGGCCCCAGGCAGGCGGGGCCCCGTCAGACTAAAGACCGATGCGCCCGCCGCCGGCAGCCCGAGGTCGATACCGATAGCGACTCCGACCCCGACGCCGAAAGGAATGCGCGCGAGGCCGCCAACTCCGACATCGGGCCAGGCAACACCCCCATCCGGCTTGCACTGAATCGCAGATGCGCCCGTGCCCCGGCGAGCGACGATCAGACTTTACCTGGGACACCGTCCCGGGGCATCGTCCTTGCGGGTTGCTTGAGCGCCAGGAGAGGTGACAGATGGTTCAGCACGACACGAGGGCCGGCGGCGTGACGTACCGGCTCACGGACCTCACGGAAGTTGCAGGGGTGTTCTGCGGGTGTGCGGAGGCGTGCAGGGACGCCGTCCGGCGCACCGAGCGACAGGTGGACGTGCGCGACGATCTGCCACCGGACGCGGCCTGGAGCCTCGTCGAATCGATCTGGCGTCAGCAGGGCCGCGCAGCTCCGTACGACCGGAAGACGTTCATCGACCTTGTCTCCACCTCCCGCCTGAACGATACGGGACTGCTCCTCCATGCCCGCGATGAGCAAGGTCAACCGGTGGCATGCGCCCTGTTCGTCTACGACTGCAACACCGCCTACTACGTGCTGGGCGCCGTGATTCCGGACTGCGGTACTGCCGGCGTCGATCTCCTGCTGATCTGGCGGGGAATCCGGGTTTTGCAGCAGAAGACAAGAGCCATCGACTTCGGCGGTCCTGTAGGACTCCTTTTTGGTGCAAGGGAAATGCCGCTGGCCGAGATTGCGGAGCCGAAGAGCAACGGAGCGATCTTCTACAAGGCGCGGGCGCTGGACACCGGCAATATGTGGGACACGTGGGCCTACTACCATCAGGGCACGTACTATCTCTACTGCCTGGCCAACAGCGGCGACATCGGCTGGGACAACATCTCGCTGGCCACGTCGCCGGACGGCGTGCGCTGGACGGAGAGAGGCCCCGTGATGCGCCGGCGACCGACCTCCATCTGGATGGGGACCGGCTCCACATGGAAGTCGCCCCACTTCAGCCACGACGGGAAGTTCCTGATGAACTTTTCCGCGAGCGAAGGCGGGATGACCCGGCAGACGATCTTCTTCGCGGAGTCGACGGATCTGGTCCACTGGAAGCGCCTCGGGGACGAGGTTGAGTTCCGCGGCGGCGGGCGCTGGTACGAGCCCTTCGGCCGCTGGGACTGCATCTTTGCCCTGCCCCGGCCGGGCGGCGGCCTGTATGGCTACTGGACCGCGCAGCCGAGGGACGGCGCGCGCCGCTTCGGGTTCGGGCAATCCGACGATGGCGTCCACTGGGAGGCGCTGGAAGCGCCGGAAGCCGAAGCTCCCCCCGATGGCGAGGTGGGGGCCGTGGCGTTGCTGGCCGGACGGTACTACATGCTTTATGGGACCGGCGGCAGCTACACGATGCTCACCCTGGTGGCCGACAGACCCGAAGGACCGTTTCGGGCGGCGTCCCGGAACCATCGCCTGCTGGGCGGCCACACGTACTTCACACGCTTCTTCTCGGCACCCGACGGGGACCTCGTCACCCACCACACCATCGCGCGCGACGGACAGGTGTATGGCGCCCCCTTCAAACAGGCCGTGGTGGACGCTGAGGGCACGCTCCGCCTCGGCTGGTGGCGGGGGAATGACGCGCTCAAGCGCACGGTCGTTCCGCTGGTTGCGCCGGACCGCGCCGGCACCCGAGTGGCAATGATCCCGAGCCCGTTTGACGTGGCAAGAGGCGTCGTGCTGGAGGGCTCCCTCGTGCTTCCCCTCACGGGCGCCCCCGGCCTGACCGGCCTCTGCCTTGAATGCGCGAACAAGGAAACCGTGGCGATCACGGTCTCGTCGGACGCCACGGTTCAGTTCGGCACGATTCGGCAGGATGGCACGGACTTCCTACCGGAGAAGCAGGCGAATCGCGAAATCGCCTTCGGCGGCACGCTGACCTTCCGGCTGCTCCTCGAGCACTCGCTGCTCGAGTTCTACCTGGAGGACGTGCTGATGGAGTGCTACAGCCTTCCCGCCGCCGCCACGGGGCGGATCGGATTCCTCGGCGAGGCCGCCGCGACGCACGCCTGGTACGCGCGGTAGGCCGGTCGTGGACCGCACCGGGGCTGTTTTCACCTTGCAGCAGCAGAGGTCGGCACCTAGATTCGTTGCCCATGAAGTCATCCGCAATTTCCAAGGGTTCACCGGCTCTTCCGCCCATGACCACCGTCAGGGCCGGCATGATTGGCTTTGCGGGCAGGGGCTGGGACCATCTCACGCATCTGCTCCTGCTCGAAGGCGTCGAGGTCACCGCCCTCTGCGAACTCAAGGGAAGTGCGCTGGAGCGCGGCGCCAAGCTCATCGAAGAGAAGGGGCGGCCCAGGCCCGCGCTCTACGGCAGCGGCCCGGACGATTACCAGCGCATGCTGGAGCGCGACGACGTCGACATTGTATTCATCACCACCGATTGGGACACGCATGCTCCCATGGCCGTCCATGCCATGCAGGCGGGCAAGCACGCATTCGTGGAAGTACCGGCCGCCGTCACGGTGGACCAGTGCTGGGAACTCGTGGAGACGGCGGAGCAGACGCGGCTGAACTGCATGATGCTGGAGAACGTGTGTTACGGCAGGGAAGAGCTGCTCGTCTTGAACATGGTCCGGCAGGGGGTGCTGGGGACACTCCTGCATGGCGAGGCCGCCTACATTCACGATCTCAGATCTCAGATGCACGACGTCGACACGATCGGAGTCTGGCGGACGCTCCACTATGCCGGCCGCAACGGCAACCTCTACCCCACGCACGGACTGGGCCCCATCGCGCAGTATATGAACATCAACAGGGGCGACCGGTTCGAGCGCGTGGTGTCGATGAGTTCGCCGGCCGCCGGGAGGGACCTGTACGCGGAGGAGCATTTCCCCGGGGATCACAAGTGGAACCGGATTGAGAAGTGGCGCTGCGGCGACATCAACTCCTCGCTGATCCAGACCGCGCTGGGCAGGACCATCCTGGTTCAGTGGGACGAGACATCGCCCCGCCCCTATTCGCTGCACAACATGATCCAGGGCACGAAGGGGTGCTGGGCCGGGTATCCCTCCCGGCTCGTCGTGCAGGGCCGCACGCCGTCGACACACGAGTGGGTCCAGGGCGAGGGCTTGAAGCCCTGGTATGACGAGTACGAGCATCCGCTGTGGACCCGGATGGGTGAGGTGGCGGCGAAGGTGGGCGGCCACGGCGGGATGGACTTCCTGATGCTGTGGAGGCTGATCTACTGCCTGCGCAACGGGGAGCCGCTGGACCAGGACGTCTATGACGCCGCGGCGTGGTCCATCATCGGCCCGCTGAGCGAGGAGTCCGTCAGCAAGCGCGGCCGACCCGTCAAAGTGCCCGATCTCACGCGGGGGCGGTGGCGGCGCAGGCAGCCGCTCGGCATCGTGCGCTGAAATCGCGGCCCCTCGCCCGGTAATAACGCCCGGCAATAACGCTTGCGGCATGGGCTCTGCTTCGGGTTGAATAGCCGCTTCACCTGCCCGCGCTGGCGCGGGCGGCGCAACACATGAGACAGGACCGGACCCGCATATGCCAACCAGACCCGTGGCTCTGATCATCCGCGACGGATGGGGATTGAACGAACGCACCGAGGGCAACGCCGTCAAGGCAGCGAAGACGCCCAACATGGATGCGTACTACAAGACGTATCCCTGGACGATTCTCGACTGCTCGGGCGAGGCCGTCGGGCTGCCGGAAGGTTACCAGGGCTCCAGCGAGGTCGGGCACCTGAACATGGGCGCGGGCCGCATCGTGATCCAGGAACTCAAGCGCATCGACGATGATCTGCGCACGGGCGTCCTGTTCGAGTCTCCGAAATGGAAGAGCCTCGTGGCCGCATGGAAGACCGGCCGCGGCCGCCTGCACCTCCTCGGCCTGCTTCAGGATGAGGGCGTCCACGCTCACCAGGAGCACCTCTTTAAGATCATGCACCGCGCACGGGCCGAGTTTCCGGCGGGTGAGATCATCCTGCACCCCTTTGTCGACGGACGCGACACCGCGCCGCGCAGTTGCCTGGAATACCTCGCCAAGCTCGCGCTGGTGATGGCGGAAGTCGGCAGCTGTCGCATCGGCACCGTCATGGGCCGCTACTACGCGATGGACCGGTCGCGCAAGTGGTCCCTGACCGACCAGGCCTATCACTGCATCGTCTGCGCGCAGGGCCGCCCCACGGCGAGCGCCGTTGACGCCGTCCGGGAGTCCTACGCCAAGGACCGCACGCCGGACAACGTGGAGATGTTCGACGAGTACATCCCGCCCTACGTCGTCGGAGCATACGATGGCATGCGCGACGGGGACGTGGTCCTGCACACCAACTACCGCCAGGACCGGGCCATCCAGCTCACGATGGCGTTCGTCGACCCGGCATACCCCGGCAAGCTCCAGCGCCGGCCGAAGGTGGCCTTCCTGGGCCTGACCCGGTACTTCGACGCCTTCACCGAGTATCTCATCGGGCCGATGACCGAGGGCGGCGGCATGGACCACCTCGTCGGCGAAGCGATCGCAAACGCCGGCCTCCGGCAGCTACGCATCGCCGAGACGCAGAAGTTCCGGCACGTGACGAGCTTCTTCAACGGCAAGTCGACCACGCCCTACCCCGGCGAGGACGACGTGGACGTGCCCAGCCGCTTCGACCCGGCCACGTTTGCGAGCCACCCGGAGATGGAAGCCTGCGCCGTCACGGAGGAACTGCTCAAGCGGCTGGCGGACAACCCGTACGCGTTCATCGCCGTCAATTACGCCAACGGCGACATGGTGGGCCACACCGGCGATTTCGAGGCGGCGCGCAAGGCCATCGGCATCGTCGACGAATGCGTCGGTCGAGTTGTCCAGCGGCTGCTCGAACTGGATGCCCACATTCTGATCACCGCTGACCACGGCAACTCAGAGATGATGATCGACTACGAGACGGGCATGGTGAAGACCAGCCATACGCTGTGCCCGGTAGAGCTGTTTTACGTGGCGAAGGATTCGCCCGGACGCAGGCTCCTGAAGCCCCGGGGCAAGCTCTCGGATATCGGCCCGACCGTGCTGAAGCTGCTCGGGCTGCCGATCCCGAAGGACATGACGGCCAACGTCCTGCTGCTGGACTGAGGCGGCTTTCTCCGACCCGCGCATCACATGTGTATGTTTGGAAGTCATCGGACAGCGTTAAGCCTGATCGCGGCGGCCCTGATGGTCCTGCCGTCGGGCCAGCGCGCCTCCGGATTGGACCTGTCAAGCCTGCTGAGCCCCCGCAACCGCGAGCGGCCGCGGCGCGCGTCAACGCTTTACATCATCCTCCACACCACGGAGGGGCCGGAGCAGGCGTCCCTGAACAAGGTGCGCCAGAACGGGGAATGCCATTACTTCCTGACCACGGCGGGCAAGTGCTACCGCATCGTCGATCCCAGCCGCGTGGCGTATCACGCGGGGCGCAGCATGTGGAACGGGCGCAAGGACATCGACTCCTACTCGATCGGCATCGAGTGTTCGGGCTACTACTATCGCAGCCTGACCTCGGCCCAGTCCCGCGCGCTGGCTGAGCTGATCGCCCAGTTGCAGAAGACTTACAACATCGCGGATGAGCGCGTCATGCCGCACTGCATGGTGGCCTACGGCTCACCCAACCGCTGGCACCGTCGGTCGCACCGCGGGCGCAAACGATGCGGCGCGTTCTTTGCCGATCCCGCGGTTCGTGCGAAGCTCGGCCTGACCTCACGACCGGCGTACGATCCGGATGTGCGGGCGGGCCGTCTCGTTGTCGCGGACCCCTGGCTGGCCAACCGACTGTACGGCGGTTCGCCGGTGAAGACCCGCCCGGCCGCCCCCGCCGCCGCACCAGCCCCGGCGACACCCCGGGAGTTCGATCTGGTCATACGGCCGGGACAGAGCGTCTGGGACGTGGCTCGCGACAGGTACCGCAGCCCCGACACCCTGTACATTCTCCCCAGTGGCCTGCGGGTGCGCGGCTCGGAGGTCAGCGACTGGTCCGAAATTCCGCAGGGAACCCGCGTCGTGTTGTCCGGCGGAGGTAGTGAGAATGCGGTCGACGGGGTCAAGCAGGTCACTCGTGAGGGCGTCAGTGCCTTCGACTTGGCACGCGACGAATTCGCCGCGCCCTCGACCTTCTACCTTCTGCCCGACGGCCAGGTTCGCCGAGGCGGCACGTTGAACACCGCCGAATTGCGGGAGCTGCCGCGCGGAACGCGCGTCCTGCTCGGCTACGCCGCCGGCGGCGCCATTACCGCGCAGCGCACCGCGTTCGACATCTGCGGAACGCGATGGAACGACCCGTCAACGATATACTGGACGCCCAACGCCAAGGTCGCAACCGGCAGCGAGGTCTCCGAGAACGCGATCCCGGCCCGCGCGCAGATATTTTTCCGGAACTGAGCGGCGAACGAGCCGCGGAAAGAGGCTGTACGGTGAGCGACAAGGTGTTCATCCGTGCGGACGAACTGGTGCGGGACAGTTTTCGCCTGGCCCGGCTGATCTACGATTCGGGTTACCGCCCGACGGTCATCCTCGTGTTGTGGCGCGGCGGAACCCCGGTGGGCATCGCGGTGCACGAATTCCTGCTGGTCAAGGGCGTCCAGAGCTACCACACGGTCGTCAAGGCCGAGTCCTACACAGGGATCGGAACCCGGCACCCGCCCCGCATCGAAAACCTCGACCGGGTGGCCGAAGCACTCTCGGCCGACAGCCGCGTGCTCGTCATCGACGACATCTTCGACTCCGGGCACACCCTCGCCGCAGTGCGCAACGTGCTCACCCGCCGGACGACGCACATCAAGGTGGCCACGCTCTACCTGCGCACCGGCCGCAGCCAGGAAAGCGCAAGGCCCGACTTCCACCTTCGCGAAACCGATCGCTGGATTGTGTTTCCGCACGAGCTGGACGGGCTTACGCCGGAGGAGCTCCGGATGAAGGACCCCGTGATCGCCGACGTGTTGTCAGGCCAGAACCCGGCCGAGCGCTGTTCGCAGGGCGGTGGGGGTGTACGGCTTCTGGACAAAGCCTGAAAGTCCGAGCCCGGCAAACCTCAACGACAGCTCGTTCTCGCTGTACCCACTGCACAGCAGCACCCTGGCGTCCGGACGAAGCTTTTGGATCTCCCGGAACGCTGCGGCTCCATCCATGCGCGGCATGGTCAGATCCATCAACACGCAGTCAATGCTCGTACCCCGAGACCTGAAGACATCGACGGCTTCCAGGCCGTCCGAGGCGGTCAACACGTCAAACCCCATCCGCTCGAGCACTCGCCGGCCGATCGACCGGATGGCTTCCTCATCGTCGACCAGCAGGATCAGGCCGGCGCCCCGTGTGGATGGCTCGGGGGCTTCCGGCCCGCGACCGGCCTTATCGGCCGGGCGACGGGCGATGGGCAGAACGACGGTGAACCTCGCGCCCTTGCCCGGCCGGCACGCCACCCGGATTCCTCCGCCGTAACCCCGGACGACCCCGAGCACGGCGGCCAAGCCCAGACCGCGGCCGGCAAACTTGGTCGTGTAGAACGGATCGAAGAGACGCCCGAGATCCTCCGGCTGAATGCCGCATCCGCTGTCGGCCACCTGGATCAATGCACAGCGCCCAACCGTCGCCGGCTCCTCCACCCACAGATCGTCCGCCTCGGTCGCCGTCGATTCCGAAGATCCCGTCGACAGCCGGATCACTCCGTCCAGGTCGCCCACCGCCTCCGAGGCATTGATCACGAGATTCATCACCACCTGCCGGATCTGCGCCGGGTCGGCCTCCACGCTGGGAACGTCCTCGCCAAGAGCGCAGTTCAACGAGACCCTCTTGGAGATGGACACCTGCAGCATTGGCAGCATTTCTTCAATGGTCTCCCGCAGGTCCAGGCTGCGCACCGGGAACGGCGCCTTGCCGGAATAGGCCAGGATCTGGCGGACGAGGTCTGCAGCGTGGTGCGTGGCCTTCTCAGCCTCATCCAGGCAACGGCGGATCGGGTCCGTCTTGGAAACGTCCATCAGCGCGAGGTTGATGTTGCCCATGATCGCCGTCAGCAGGTTGTTGAAGTCGTGCGCAATGCCGCCGGCCATCACCCCGAGACTCTCGAGCTTCTGGGCATGCAGCATCCGCCGCCCCATCTCCAGCCGCTCCTCCTCGGCCCGCTTGCGCTCGGTGATGTCCCGAAAGAACACCGCCATCTTCAGGGGCGCCGTCTGGATCGCGTGAACCTCGTAGACGCCCCGAATGCCCCCCTCGTTGTAGGTCACCTGCTCGGCCTCGTACGGGGCCCCGCTCCGCGCGACCTGGCGGTACGCGGCCGGTATGGGCGTGTCGATCAGCGGAGGAAAGAGAGCCTCGAGCGGCCGGCCCGGAAAGGACGCGTGCGAAACGCCCAGGATCAGTTCGGCCGAACGGTTGTAGCCGATGAACACCAGCCGATCGTCGGCCTGCAGTTCATAGAGATGGGCGCCAAAGGGCGCCGCGTCGATCACCGCCCGCAGTCGCGCTTCGCTGTCCCGCACGGCATCCTCGATCGCCTTCCGCCGGGTGACGTCATGACAGAATCCGCAGACGTACTCGCGGTTGCCGACGGGGAGGTAGATGGACTTGATTTCCTTGCGGAGCTTCCGCCCATCCCGGGCGGTGTGCGTGGTCTCGAACGGCGGGATGTCGCCGCGCTTGAGCTCCTCAAAGTGCTCCCGGAAGCGAGGACCAAAAACGGGGTCGAAGCCCGAGATCCCAATCGCAAGCATCTCGTCGACTGTGTACCCTAGGCTCTCCGCCGCTGCCTTGTTGACATAGGCGAGAGTGCCGTCGGGCTCGACAAGGTAGACCTCCGTGCCGGCAGCCTCAATCATGAGCTTGAATCGGGAGAGGTCACCGACAGCCCCATCAACCTCGCTGCTCGTCTTCATTGCGTGAACCCCTCCAGCCCACCTTCCGCGCCCGTCCGGAATGCGGGAATGCTGACAGGACAGAACTCCGAACGCAAGACTACAGCCCAGACCGCGTTCGCCGAGCCGGTGGTCACGCAACCCGCAGCGGGGCCAATCCTCGCTCTTTTCTTGAAGACAGACGCCCCGAAAACCGTCTTAATAGCGTCAAGAACACGGAGGAGGTCCTTTCCATGTCGCAACGCATCCGCCGCTACCGCTGGTATGCCCTGGCCGCCCTGACCCTTGCGCTGGGCGCCGCCCCGAGAACCGAACCGTGGAAGGAGGTCGCTGAGGCCGTGCAGAAGGGTCTGCCGAAGACCGCCATCGAGAAGCTGGCCCCGATCATTGCCCAGGCCGTCGCCGACCGGCAATGGGATGTGGCGATCCGCGGAATCGGTCAGAGGATCGCGCTGGAGGGCCAGATCCAGGGCAACAAGCCGGAGGAACGGATCATCCGCATGGAGGCCGAGATTGCAAAGGCTCCGGCGGAGATGAAGCCGCTGATGCAGGCGATCCTCGCCAACTGGTACTGGAGCTACTTCCAGCAGAACCGCTGGCGCTTCATGCAGCGCACGGAAATTGAAGGCGACAGCGGGCCGGATCTCACCACGTGGAGCCTGCCGCGCATCCTTTCGGAGATCGACTCCCGCTTTTCGACCGCGCTGACCGCTGATGCCCAACTCAAGGCCACACCGGTCGCGGCCTATGACCAGCTGCTTGAGAAGGGCACCGCTCCCGACGCCTACCGCCCCACCCTCTTCGACTTCATCGCCCACGACGCGCTGGCCTTCTATTGCGCCGGCGAGCAGGCCGGCTCCACCGCCGAGGACGCGTTTGAGCTGACGGCCGACAGCCCCATCTTTTCTGACGCCGACGTGTTTCTCGACTGGAAGCCCCCAGCCCGGGACACCAGTTCCCGCACGCTCAGGGCGGTTCGCCTCTACCAGCAGTTGCTGGCCTTTCACCACAAGGACCCCGACAAGACAGCATTCCTCGACGCAAACCTGCTGCGCCTGAGCTTCGGCTACGCCCAGGCCGTGGGCGACTCCAAGGGCGAGCGCTACGCCGGCGCCCTGCAACGGTTCGCCGAAGACTGGGGTGACCACGAGATCAGCGCCCGCGCCCGCTTCCACTGGGCGACGGTCCTGATGGAGAATGACGAACCGTCCGAGGCCCGCACCATCGCCCTCGCCGGCCTCACGGCGTTCCCCGACAGCGTCGGCGGCAAGGAGTGCTACAACCTGATTCAGCAGATCGAAGCCAAGTCCTCCTCCATGGCCACCGAACGTGTGTGGAACGAGCCGTGGCCGAAGATTCGCGTCACCTACCGGAACGTGACCAAGGTTCACTTTCGCGCAGTGGCGTACGACTTCCAGGAGCGCGCCGCCTCCTCGCGGTGGCACCCGGACTATCTGAACGACGAGAAGGAGCGCGACGAGTTCCTGAGCCGACGGCCGGTGCTGGCCTGGTCGGTCGACCTCCCGCCAACCGCCGACTACCGCGAGCTCACCGAGTCCCTGCCCGCGCCCCGCGCGTTGAAGCCCGGCTACTACATCATCGCCGCCAGCCACAATCCGGCCTTTAGCGACAAGAACAACGTCGTGACCTACGCCGCAGTCTGGGTGAGCGATCTGGCGCTCGTGATCCGCACTGGTGGCGACGCCGGCGTCATTGAAGGATTCGTGCTCCACGCCGTCACCGGTGAGCCGATGGCCGGAGCCACCGTCCAGGCCTGGCCCATCGGCCAGCGACGAGGCTCGCCCGATGCGTCCGCGACCGACACGAACGGGCTGTTCCGGATCAACGTCGGCAACGAGGGCCACGGCCGCATCATCCTCGCAACTGCAGGCGACCAGCGGATCGCCACCGGTCGCGAGTATGGAGCTTATGCGAACGACTCCAATGCCCAACCTTACGAGCGCACCCAGTTCTTCACCGACCGCGCCTTGTACCGTCCGGGACAAACCATCCAGTACAAGGGGCTCTGCCTGCGCGTTGACACCGAGCGCGATGACTACAAGGCCATGGCGGGTGCCACCGTGACGGTGGTCTTCAAGGACGCCAACGGCAAGGAGATCGAGCGCCGCACACACCGCGCCAACGACGTCGGCTCCTTCAGTGGCAGCTTCACCGCCCCCCGCGACCGCCTGACCGGCGAGATGTGGCTGCAGGCCGAGAACGGACCCGGCGGGAGCGCACAGATTCGCGTCGAGGAGTATAAGCGACCGAAGTTCCAGGCGGCGCTCGACGCGCCCAAGGTTGCCGCGCGGCTGGGAGCGGAGGTCAAGCTGACCGGCAAGGCGACCGCCTACACCGGCGCGGCCGTCGGCGGAGCGAAGGTCAAGTACCGCGTCACCCGCGGCGTGCAGTACCCGCCCTGGTGGGGCTGGCGCTGCTGGTGGTGGTGCCCGCCGTCGGAGGTGGCAGAGATCGCCCACGGCACGACCGCTACCCGCGAGGATGGCCGGTTCGACGTCACTTTTGCGGCAGCCCCCGACCTGTCGGTCTCCGAGGAGGACGAGCCCACCTTCACGTTCACCGTCTACGCCGACGTCACCGATCCCAACGGCGAGACGCGCTCTGCCCAGTTGGCGATCAACGTCGGTTACACCGCGCTCAAGGCCTCGATGAGCTCCGAGGAGTGGCTGAGTGCTGACAAGCCGGTGGACGTCCATGTGCGCGCGACAACGCTCGACGGCGAAGGACAGGCGGCCGAGGGAACGGTGAAGATTTACCGGCTGAAGCAGCCGGAGAAGGTGGCGCGGGCGGATCTCCTGGGAGACGGTGGTGTTCAGCCTCGACGGCCGCAAGGCAGGAGTCGCTTGCGCGGGGAACTCGCGCTCAAGCCCGAGGCGCCCGCCCCCGATCCGTCGAACCCCAACTCGTGGGAACTGGGCGAGGAAGTGCTGAGCCAGACGTTCAAGACCGACGCGTCGGGCGGCACGAACGTACAGGCCAAGCTCGGCGCGGGCATCTACCGCGCGATGCTCGACACGAAGGACCGTTTCGGCCGCACCGTCACGGCGCGGTTGCCCCTCCAGGTGCTCGACATCCAGGCGAAGGCGTTCCCCCTGCGCATCGCCAACCACGTCGCGGCGCCGAAGTGGTCCGTCGAACCCGGCGAGGCATTCCTGGCCCTCTGGGGTACGGGCTACGAAACCGGACGGGCGTTCTTCGAGGTTGAGCACCGCGGCAAGGTGATCATGAGCTTCTGGACGGATCCCACGCGCACGCAAGAAATCATCGAGTTCCCCGTGACCGAACCCCTGCGCGGCGGCTTCACGTTCCGAGTCACGCAGGTGCGCGAGAACCGCGGCTATCTCTTCCAGCGCGCGGTGGATGTGCCGTGGACCAACAAGAAGCTCGACCTGAAGTGGGAGCGCTTCGTCTCCAAGCTGGAACCGGCTCAGAAGGTGACGTGGACGGCGGTCGTCAGCGGCCCGGACGCCAAGAAAGCCGTGGCCGAGATGGTGGCGACGCTCTACGACGCCTCGCTGGATGCCTATCTGCCGCACAACTGGCCGGGGCTGGAAGTCTTCCGCACCGACAGGTCGCTAATCACGTCCGTGTTCGAGAACGAGGCCCGCGGGTTCAACCACCTTCAGGGCGGCTGGCCGATGGAGTTTAAGGACACGCAGTGGAGCTATCGCGCCTACCCCGGCGAAATCGTTGCCAACCTGTGGGGGTACGGGGGAGGCGGCCGCGCACAGCGAGGCGGGCGCAAAATGCTGGCGCGTGCTGCAGAATTCGACGGTTCGCCGGAGCCTGCCATGATGATGGCGGAAGTGGTCGCGTCGGGCGGGATGGAGGACGGCATGGCCGTCAACGGGGTGATGCCCATGGCTGCGCCCGCTACCCGTGCGAGCGCCACCGACGCAATGGGCGCGGCAGGCGGCGAGGCCGAGGCCGCGCCACAGCCCGACCTGAGCAAGGTCACGGCGCGGAAGAACCTGAACGAGACGGCGTTCTTCTTCCCGCAGCTGACCGCGGACTCGAACGGGGTCGTGCGGATGGAGTTCACGATGCCGGAGGCGCTGACGGAGTGGAATTTCATGGGCTTCGCCCACGATGCCGACCTGCGCAGCGGCATGCTGACCGACAAGGCGGTCACCGCCAAGGATCTCATGGTCGAGCCTAACCCGCCGCGCTTCGTGCGCGAGGGGGACGTGTTGGAGTTCACGGTCAAGGTGTCGAACCAGTCCCCCGCCCGCCAAAGCGGCACCGTGCGCCTGAACTTCTCCGACGCGCAGACCCTGGATAGCGCCGACGCGGCGCTGAAATCCACCGTCACGGACCAGAAGTTCGACATCCCCTCCATGGAGTCGCGAATCTTCGCATGGCGCATCCAGGTTCCCGACGGAATGGGCTTCCTGACGTACAAGGCCGTGGGCTCAACCGGCAAGATCTCCGACGGCGAAGAGGGGTATCTTCCCGTCCTCAGCCGGCGCATCCTCGTGACCGAATCGCTGCCCCTGCCGATCCGCGGCGCGCAGACGAAGGATTTCGCGTTCACGAAGCTCCTGAACGCCGGCGCGTCCGACACGCTGCGCCACCAGAGCCTGACGGTCCAGATGGTGTCGCAGCCTGCCTGGTACGCGGTCATGGCCCTGCCCTACCTCATGGAATACCCGTACGAGTGCGCCGAACAGACCTTCAACCGTCTGTACGCCAACGCGCTGGCGCGGCACATCGCCCAGTCGGACCCGAAGATCCGCCGCGTGTTCGACCAGTGGAAGGGCACGCCCGCGCTGGACA
>CAZJBP010000047.1:0-22268 GCA_964544115.1 uncultured Victivallales bacterium
CGCTCGCAATGCTCTCGACCACCCCGCCCCGCCGCAGCGGCTCGGGCAGGACGTTGAAGGTGTAGGTCTCGATCTCCAGGTGCTCGACCCCTGTGTCCGCCAGCGCCTTGAAGAACGCCGGCGAAAGCGCGTCGGAGGTCGAATGCAGTGCGGAGCCGCCGCCAGTCCAGTAGAGCGGCACGTGCACGTGGGTTCTCCACTCCTCCCCTGCGCGACTCCCTTCCTTCCACCGCGCCTCCAGCGCCGCGCCGAGATCGGGGTAGCCCCGCACGCGACCGTCCGCGGCGCGGACCTTGACCTGGTGAAGGTAGACGGGGTCGTCGAACGCCGCCAGCTCGTCCGCGGCGCCGGCATCGCACGCCAGAGCCGCACTCAGCTGGACCTTCGAGATGAGAATGCCGTGATCGTGCAGCCGGCGGAGTCCGGCCGACACATCCTCGAACTCGACGGCCAGATGGCAGGTGTCGACACACACTCCGATGTGGCGGCGCACCGCCGCCTCGGCCTCGGCGCGGGTCCAGCCGCGCTGAGCGGCCAGCCACGCGCCGCCGCGTTCGACCAACTCGGGGAAGAACGCGCAGCACTCATCGGTCGTTTCCAGAAAGCAATCGGGCTCCGGCTCGAGCCCCACGTGCAGCCGCCGGCCGCAGCGCGCCTCGATCACCTGCAGCTCCGCGGCCACCTCGGCCAGGTTGCGGATCATCACCTCGCGATCCTCGGGGCCGGAGATCCAGGCTTTGTACGAGCCCGGCAGGGAGCTGATGCTGGCCCCCGCGGGCGCCAGCGCGGCCATCGCCTCGGCCACCCGCACGGTGTAATCGCGTCGCTCCGGGGTTCGCCAGTCAGGGGCGTAGACCTGCTCCTTGACCCTGCGCCCATGGAACGCGCCGAACGGGAAGGCATTCACTGTGAACGCGTAAAACCCCATCGCCTGCAGGTCGTCGCGGATTCGGGGCCACTGCCCCCGAACGTCCGCCAGCTCGCGACTCGCCCGGTCGCTGATGCGCAGCCCCAGGCCAAACCGGGCGTCCGGTGCAACCCGCCGGCGGACGGCAGCGGCAAACTCCTGGATCGCCCCCCACTGTTCGGCCCATGCGTCGCCGGGGTGCACGTTCAGGCAATAGGTCAAGTGTGCGCCCGGCCAGCCCGCGACATTCATGCGCCGGGCCCTCGCGCATGCCGCCGCTGAAGTTCGCCCACGCACGCCTCGACCAGACGGGCGTCCATCGCATGCACCTCGAGGCCTCGACCGATCGGGGCCGGCAGGGTGACGGTCAGCCGACCTCCCAGGTGCTCGCGGAAATCATCCAATCCCTTCAGCACCACCAGCCGCCCCTGGCGGTCCCGGCGGGCGAGCTCGTCGGACCACACCGGCAGGCCGCAGGCGGACATGGCGCGCAGCGCATCGTCACGCTCGGACGCTGTGATCAGTCGCTTGCGGCAGGCGTAGCAGGTGTCCAGCGCAATCCCGACCGCAACCGCCTGCCCGTGGCCGATGGCGTATCCCGAGACGATCTCCAGCCGGTGCGCGCTCCAGTGCCCGAAGTCCAGCGGGCGCGACGAGCCGAACTCAAACGGGTCTCCGCCCGTGCGGATGTGCTCCAGGTGCAGGCGGGCCGTCTGCTCGACCACGGCCACCATGGCGCGCTCGTCCCGCTCGCGCAGCCGAGGCGCGATGGCGCAGAGGCGGTCGAACATCGCGCGGTCGCGGATCATCGCCACCTTGAACGCCTCGGACACCCCGCCGATCCAGTACGACCAGGGCACCGTCGGCAGGAAGTCAAAGTCGACCAGCACCGCGAAGGGCGGCGCGAACGTGCCGGCGAAGTTCTTCATGCCGTACGCATCGACGCCGTTCTTGACCCCTACCCCGCTGTCGGCCTGCGCGAGCACGGTGGTGGGCATGCGGACCAGTCGCACGCCGCGGTGCACCAGCGAGGCGGCCAGCCCCACGACGTCCAGCGCGCTGCCCCCGCCGATGGCCAGCACCACGCTGTGCCGGCAGAGATGCGCGTCGGCCATGCGGCGCATGGCATCGGTTACGCAACTGGAAGACGTCTTCGCCGCCTCGCCCCCGGGCACCTGAACGCAGGGACCGGCCAGCGTCATGCGGTCCGACCACCGACGCGCGTAGGCCTTCAGCCGCGCCTCGATCCCGGGGCAGGCAGCGGCCACGCCGGAGTCGATGAACACCTGCACCCGGCGCACCTCGGACGCTCCCCGCGCCACGGCGTCGGCGAGCACCGGGCAGGCGGGATCGAAGAAGCCGCGGCCGAACACGACCGGGTACTCGAACGGCACGGTGAAGCGCTGCCGCACGCTGCGAACGGACTTGGCCGCCACCGGTTTTTCGACGCGTCTGCTCATAGGCTTGACTGCAACCATGTCGCGGTGTCACGGGCCGCGTCAAGCAACGTTTCCGGCAGACGTGAATGGAAGGTCGAGGCGATGGCGACCTCCCGGCCAGGGCCGGTGCGACCGTGCGAGCCGCAGATGCGCCGGGCGTTGCGGGACGTGCGCCCGGGCGGCCACCCCCAGAACAGCTCCAGCGGGTCGTACCCCGGCTTGTTGTGAATGTCCACGTGCCCCGCATAGTCGGGCGCCTGCGATTCCTGCTGCCACCAGTCGTAGGCAAACCAGCGCCCTTCGGCCGCCTCGACGAGAAGGTCTCCCGACCGGACGTGGTTCACCCCCAGACGCGACTGCTCGCCGCGATCCATCACGCGGCCCACGCCCTCGCATGCGGTCACGACGTTGCGGACCGCGGACACATCGGCCGGGTCTCGCACGTAGACGTGAGCCAGCTCGTGATCGACAACGGCAAAGGCCCGACTCTCGTGAAGGTCCGGGTAGCTCATACCACGGATCCAGCGCACGGAGAGCAGCCCGCGCCGGAGCAGCTCCCGGTTCAGGTAGGCCGCGCCGCCAGGGCACTCCGCGATGGCGTAGTCGCCATAGACCAGCATTTCATAGCCGAAGCGCCCTGCCGCATCCGAAAGCAGGTCGAGCTGGGACGCGAGATGCCGCAGGGCCCGCAAGGCCCGGCGGTGACCCGGCCCGTAGCGCTGCAGGTCATAGTCCAGCGCCGGCAGGTACGTCAGCAGCAGGTCGGGCGCCGCCAGCTCGTCGCTCATCAGCGCCGCCGTCGCATCCGCGATCCATTGCGACGAGCGCGTCGATGCCCGGGGGCCCCAGTAATACTGCAGGTCAAAGGGCTCATCCATCACGTCGCGCACCCGCTCATACAGCCCGGCCGGCCGGCTGTAGACCGCCTGGATCAGCCGGCCGTGGTGCGGATGGACCGGCGCAGGCGAGAGGACGATGCTCAGGCGCTCGCCCAGGCTCTGCTGCCAGAAGAGCATGCCCACGCGACGGCCCGCCCGCGCGAACACATCCCAGATGCGGGCCCCCTCCACCAGTGCGGCCGACTGCTCCCAGAAGAGGACCCGCCGCAGCGAGCGATCCATAAACCCGTTGCCCACCACCCCGTGCCGCCCCGGCGGCGCCGCCGTCCGGAACCCCGCCTGGACCGTGCAGGTCAGCGCTGGGTACATGCCTTCCGCCGGACCGAAGACCAGCGGCCCGATCGAGGTCATCCCGCGGGACTGCAGCAGATCCCACCCGAGCCCCGCCACCTGAACCACCAACAGCCTGTTACGCCCCTTCGCCACCCCGGACCCCCCGTCAGCTTGCGTGGAACCGGCCAGACAACAGCCACGACACCGGGTACAGCGCGATCACGCCCGCCGCCATCGGCGTTGACACGCCGGCCGCCAGGCAAAGCGCGGCCTGCAGTGGAATCATCCCACGGATCAGGGCACCTACCGCCCGGCCCACCCGTTCGGGCGGCTGCGCGCCGGTCAGCCCGGCCACGGCGCCCACTCCGCTTAGAGCTCCCGCAAGCAGCATCAGAGCCGACGACGTCGCGCCCGGCAAGCCCATCCCGTACACCCCCGCCGCGCCCACGACCGCAACCCCGGGGGGCAGCCAGCGCCGCGCACCCGGAACGTGCAGATCCGCCTCGCGGGCCGCCAGCCCGCTGATCGTCACCGTGTACGCGCCCAGGATGCCACCCGCCACCAGAACGCCCTCCTCCGCCAAGCCCGCCCACGAGGATGCCGCCGCCGCGCCTGCCAGCACCGTCAGCGCGCGGCACGCTCCCATCAGCAGCCAGCCGAGGGGCGATCCGCGCACCGAGGCCAGGTCATAGGCCGCCGCGGTCAGCGCGACAGCCGCGCACACGGCGGCGCACGCCCATCCCGCCGCGCATGCAAAGGCCATGCCGGCCGCTCCCATGGCCGCCGACGCCCACAGCGCCTGGCGGCGCGTCAACCGCCCGCTGGGGATCGGCCGCCCGGGGCGCTCGCGCGCGTCGATCCCGGCATCGGCCCAGTCGTTCAGCGCCAGCCCCGCCATGTACAGCAGCGTCACCGCCGCCGCGGCCGCAGGGAACCGGGCCAGGCCGGACGCCGGACGCGCCGCCAACCCCAGCAGGTAGCCGGCGGCCACGCCCCCGGGCACCGTGGGCAGATTCGGCAGCCGGACCAGCTCCAGCCAGGCACGCGGATGGATCGAGGGGCGCATCACCGCTGGAACGTCCTCGGGTCGACGGGCTCCAGGTTCAGCTCGGGGCGCCACCGCGGGCTCCCGCCGTAGAAGGCCATCGGGTTCTTGTAGAGGAGATCCTGAAGGGTCGCGTCGCCGTGCCCGTCCTGCCGCATGACATCCGCCACCTTGACCAGGCTGAGCGGATCAGACACGCCCCAATCGGCGCTGCCGTTGACGATCATCTGCCGGCTGCCGAACTGGCGGATGATATCGGACACGCGCTTCGGGGTGAGCTTGGAGATCGGGTACACCGTCATGCCCGACCAGCATCCCGTCTCGAGGCTCTCCCGGATCGTCTCTTCCGTGTTGTGGTCGATCACAACCCGCTCGGGCTTCATCCCGAGTTCGCGCAGAATCGCCGCCGTTCGGGCGATGCCGCGCGGTTTCTCGGTGTGCGGCAGGTGCACGATCACCGGCAGGTCGCGCTCCCGGGCCAGCTCCAGCTGCCGCACAAAAGCAGCTTCCTCACCGGGGGTGATCAGATTGAAGCCGACTTCGCCCAGGGCGACGCAGCGGGGGTGGTCCAGGTACGCCCCCAGCCCATCGATGACCTCGCGCGCCAGCCCCGTGTTCTCGGCTTCCTTGGGGTTGAGCGACACCGCCGCGAAATGGTCGATCCCGAACCGGCGCGCCCGGACCGTCTCGAACTCCAAAATCAGCTGGAAATAGTCGAAGAACGTGCCGGCGTAGCGCCGGTTGGTTCCCATCCAGAAGGAAGGTTCAACACAGGCCCGGATGCCGGCGCGATACATCGATTCGTAGTCGTCCGTCGTCCGGGAATACATATGAATGTGCGGCTCTATGATCACCATCGCAGAGTCCCTTTCCCTCACGGCGTCTGTTTGGCGACAGACCTGGTGCTGCGGAATGTCTTAGCGTACCCGTTTGCCGCGCCCATGACAACCCACGGGAGGAGGATTGAGGCCGCCAGCGCCGGGAGAAACGTGTTTGCTCGGCCGCTGGTGGCGCCGACGCCCGCGTACACGGCGGACACGCCGAGGTTGGACAGCGTCGACAACGCCAGAAAGCGCCGCCAGGTCATCGCCCCGAGGCCGGCAAAGAGCACCGACGCCTCGGCCAGCACCGGCACCGGGCGCGCCAGAATCACAATCCAGTCGCCGTAGCGCCGGTTCAGCCCGGCCACGCGCGCCATCTCGGCCCCGCCCACAAACCTCGCGACGGCACCGGCTCCGAGCACGCGGCCCATTGCAAAACCCGCGATGCAGCTGACCGTCATGCCCGCCAGCGAAACGATCGTCCCACGGCCGGCCCCCAGGGTCCACCCGCACGCCGTGCTGACGATGCTGGAGGGAACCGGAAGAAAGATGTCCGAGGCCAGCAGTCCCCCCAGCACCACCGACGTCACCGCGGGGTGCCCGGCCGCGGTCAGGAGAAACGCATCGGTCCACGCGTTGATCGACCGGCCGAAGGCGGCAAAGGGTATCAGGATCGCCGCCAGCGCCAGAACGCCGACGACCAGCCAGCGCCCGAAGCCTTGCCGCTTGCCCTGCTGTTGGGATTGATTCATAACTACCGGCGTTCACGTTACCACTGTTCAAACGGCTCTTGCACGCGTAACCTTGGACCCATGACTAGCGCTCACAGCGATTCAGCCCCAAAGCCCCCCACTCCCGCGCGCCTGATGGACCTGTCCGGCGCGTTCCAGCACTCCTGCCTTCTCTTTGCCGCCTCCGACGCAGGCGTGTTCGCCTGGCTCAGCGAGCATCCGGGGTCGACCGCCGGAGCGGTGGGCGAGGCGTGCGGCCTCAGCACACGGACCGTGCGGCTGCTGCTGGACGCCTGCGCGGCGATCGACCTGCTGACCAAGGACGGCGATATGTACCGCAACGCGGCCGATGTCGACGCCTTCCTGGTGCCGGGCCGTCCCGGCGACCTCAGCCGCGCCATCCGCTACAACCGCGACGTCCTGCCGGCATGGTCGCACCTGCCGGAGTTGATTCGCACGGGCAGGCCGGTCGAGGCCCCGGCGCTGCACCTGGGCGATGACGCGGAGCGGACGCGCGCCTTCGTGCTGGCCATGCATGGCCGCGCCATGGCCATCGGCCGCGCCGTCGTGCCCCGCATCAACCTGGCCGGCTGCCGGAGCGTGCTGGACGTCGGCGGCGGCTCGGGCGCGTACTCGATGCTCGTCGCCCAGGCCAACCCGGCCGTACACTGCACCCTGATGGACCTGCCCGGCGTCGCAGCGGTCGCCCGCGAACTCGTCCGGCAGGCCGGTCTGGACGCCCGGGTCGGCGTGCTCGACGGGGACTACCACGTCGCCGCATTCCCCGCCGGGCAGGATGCCGTGCTGCTGTTCGGGATGCTGCACCAGGAGTCGCCGGCTTCCATCCTCGACCTCCTCCGCCGCGCCCGAGCCGCCTTGAAGCCCGGCGGGCGGATCTACGTCCTGGACCTGATGACCGACGCCAGCCGATGCCGTCCCCCGTTTTCCGCACTTTTCGCCGTCAACATGGCGCTGACCACGGACAACGGCTGGGTGTTCTCCGACGAGGACATCCTCGGCTGGATGCGCGAGGCCGGGCTTTCAGATGTGTCCTGCCGTCCGCTGCCACCGCCCATGCCCCACTGGCTGGCGGAAGGTTCGTGTGGCGGCGCCGTCCCCAACCCCTGAAGAGACATCCGGACCCATGGAGACGCAGACAGACCAACCGGACGGCGCGGCGCAGATCTCCATCGTCGTGCCCTGCTACAACAACCGCGACACGATCCACGACTGCCTGGCGAGCATCGAGCACTCGGTCCGGGCGTGCGGAGCCGGCGCCGACATCACCGTGGTGGACAGCTCGAGCGACGGAACGGACGACCTGATCCGCAGCGGATTCCCCGCGGTGCGCCTGATCCATCTGCCCGAGCGCACCTTGCCCGGCCGGGCCCGCAACCTCGGCGCCCGCGACGCCACAGCGCCTCTGCTCGTGTTCGTGGACGCCGACTGCCGCGTCCCCCGGGACTGGGCCGCCGACGCGCTGCGGGTCTTCCAGCGGCACCCGCACACGGCAGCTTTCTGCGGACGGGTCTGCAACGGGAATCCCGGCCCCGCCAGCTGGGTCGCCTTCATCTCCGAGTTCAGCGGCTACTTCGGCCGGCTGCGGCGGCGGCCCATGGCAAGCCTGCCCACGTTCTGCGCCGGCTACCGCCGCGACACGTTCCGCCGCTACGGCGGGTTTCCCGAGGACCTGTGGCCGGGCGAGGACATCGTGCTCAGCCGCCGCATGAGCGCTGCGGGCGAGCCGTGCTTTCTGGACCCTTCCGTCAGCGTATACCACCGCAACCGGGCCACGTTCAGGAGGGCCTTCCATCACGCCCACCGGATCGGCGCCGCCTTCACGCGCAGCCGCCTGCAGTGTCCCGAACTGCCAGGCGCCAGCCTCGTCCGCGCCACACCTCTGGTCCTGCCGCTTATGGGCGCGTGGCGCCTGGCCGCTGCCTTTCAACGCTGCCTGCGCGCGGCCCCCACCCTGGCCCTCCTCATGCTGGCGCTGGCGCCCTGCTTCGCCATCTCCGCCGCCTGCTGGACCGCCGGGGCCTGGGCGGAGCGGCGGCGGGGCCTAAGCTGAATCAGCGCACGCCACGAGCTAGCCGCCCTGTGTTGCCCGTCCCGACAGGGGCTCCCATCGATGCGGGATACCGACGTGGATGCGTCCGCAGAGAGACATTTGCCTTTATTCCAGGCGTGTGGCTGGGGTATGATCAGGCCCCTCAGATGGGGATGTCGTCGTAAGCAGCACGCTGTAACCTTGGGTGTTCGATGAAAGAGCGAATAGTAGCTCTGTGTTTCATCCTGACCGCCATTGTCGCCACGCGAGCCGTGGCTGTTTCAAGCGACGAGATGCTGCTCGGTTCCTACGACTGTGCGGCCTACGGCGGAGAGGATTCCCTGGCCATCTACGGAGACAACCTCACGGTCTACCCCGGCAGCGGCGAGGTCATCCTTGATTTCCGCCGTGATCAGCTCCCGGCGGCGAGCAATACCGAGCAGGTTGTGGTCCACAGCATACTCGGGGAGAAAATCCCGGCAACATCCCTGTCCGAAGATGTGATCGTCCGGCTGTCCATAGCGGGATCAACGCCTGTCGCGACGGACTCGGGCTACGCATCCAAGAGCTGGATGGAATCCCACGGTTTCGGCGAGGACTATTGGGCCTCCCGCGACCCGCGGTATTGGGTGCCGGAGATTACGTCGGAACAGAAGCTGTGTTACCGGGACGTATACCCCGGCATCGATTTCTGGTACTTCGACGACTCCACGCGCCGGGAGTTTGCCTTCCTCGCCCGCCCAGGCACCTCGTTATCCAATATCACCCTGCGCGTGGATGGGACCGAACCGTCGATGGTGGATGCCGAGGGCAATCTGGTGTTCCTGATGACGGGCGCCACGCTTGTCGTCGGGCAGCCTCGCATTTACCAGTCCGAACCGTCGGCCCTTGACTCCGGAAGCCAGTCCGGAATCCCATTGAAGAAGCACGCAGGCTCCTACGAGGGCGGCGGCAACACCGTCCGGTTCAGAACGGAACCTGTCACATCGAACGGAAACACCCAGGGCTACAACGGTTCCGCGCGCCTGAAGGAGCCGGAGCTGTGCATGGTTTCAGCCAGCGGTGACACCAATGGTCCTCCCTACGATTACTACGTGGGCAAGTTCGAGACCCGCAATGTCGAGTTTGTCGACTTCCTCAACAGCGCGGAACGCGGCACGACCAACCTGCTGGGCACGAACTTGTTCTTCGACGCCCAGGGCAATGTCTGGATCAACCCGAAGATGAAAGCCGGACGCGACGAGGTCTTCTCAGTCGCCGAGAGCCGCATTGTTTACCGGGCTGACAAGGCCGTCGGCGAGCGCTACGCCATCACCGACCGCCAGCCGCGGTTCGGCGGCTCCTACACCAACCACCCCGTGGTCGGAGCCTCATGGTTCGGCGCCGTCAAGTACTGCAACTGGCTGACACTCGCCAGCGGCCGCGGCGGCGACCAGCGGTGCTACCGCGAAGGAACCAACTCGTGGGACTGGGCTCCCGTGACCTGTGCCGCGACCAACTGGCAGGCGGGTGTCTTCACCGCCAGCGAACGCATCGCGTGGCTGAAGCTGCGAGGGTTCCGACTGCCGATGGACAACTGCAGCGGGAACAATGGCAACGGCAATACGTTCAGCGAGTTCTACAAGGCGGGCACATGGATCGGAACCACCAACGTCCAATACGGCTTCGGCCGCACCAACGTGTTCGCGGGCGACGCCAACTTCCGCTTGCCGAATGCAACGGACAAGCCCGACACCACACCGGTGGGGTTCTTCGACGGGTCGGACCATGACGGACAGATGGCCACTCGCACGAACCGCAATGCCTACGGGATTTACGACCTCAGCGGAAATGTCGAAGAATGGGTCAATGACGTCGGAATCACCAATTCCCCCTTGTTCCGCGGAACATACGGCGGATCCTGGTTCACTGCGCCGCCCCCTATGTCCTCACGCAAGTACGCGCGACCGAGCGACACGCGCAACTCTGTTGGGTTTCGCGTGTCGTCGAGCTATGCCTCCAACACCGGAATATCCGTTGTGCGGATTCCCTACTACGCTTGCCTGGCCAGCTATCAACGCATGACGGACGAGGAAGCGACCAAGGCTGCCGAGGACACGCAAGAGGGACGCAAGATGACCGCCCTGGAAACGGAAAAGTCCGGGACAACCGGCATCAGCAGCGGCGTCCTCAAGAAGAAGCCACCGAAGGTAAAGCCGCCCAAGGAAGGCGAAGGCGAAGGCGAAGACGAAGATGAAGATGAAGATGAAGATGAGGGTGGCGGCGGCGGTGGTGACGAGGTCAGTCCCATCTGACGGGGTGACGGGGAAAAGCGGATGTGGGTCGCGCTTAGGCTTCCTCTAGTGGCTCTGGCGCTGTTTCTAACCCCTCACCTTTTGGCGCTTTCCATACTTCCCCGCCGACGCATAGAGGCGCTTCTCCCCCTGAGCGGACCTCTGGCGATCATCCTGAACGTCGGACTGCTGCTCGCCTTCCACGCAGCGTCGGTACAGATTGCCGCCAGATTCCTCGCGCCGGCGCACCTTGCTCTGGCCGCGTTTGCCCTCGCTTTTGCCGTCTTTCGCCACGGCGGCAACCTTCGCGCCCTGCTTGAGGGCGTGCGATGGGAACATCCGGAAATGGGCATGGCCGCCGCACTGTTCGCACTGCTGGTGTTTCCCTTCACCGATTTCGTCGGCATCGACACCTACAAGTGGCAGGACCTGGCCACGGCGATTCGCATGGAGGGCAACGTGCCGTGGGTGATCCACCCGCTGTCGGTCTTCGGCTTCTCGCCGCGAGCCTACCCGGTCGCCCAGCCATGCCTCCTGGCCACGGCTCAGATCCTCGGCGCTCTGGGCGTCGACCCGGGCTTCTACGCCGTGTCGCTCCTCTGCGGCCTGACGGGTCTGGGCGGCGCGTATGCCTTGGCCCGGCGGCTTCTACCTGACAACAGCCGGTTCGCCGTGCTGCTCGCCGTTCTCTACGTGTTCTCTCCCGTCTTTCTCCGGTATGCGCATTGGGCGACCGGCCGCGGCTTCTGCCTTGCGCTTCTGCCGCTGTACATCGCCCTGCTCCTCCAGCCCCCCCGCCCGCGAACCGTTGCCGGTGCGCTGGTCGTCGCCATCCTTCTTGCCACCACGCACAAGGCCGGCGCTGTGGCCGCCATCCTCCTCCCTCTGCTCCATCTCCTCGGCTGCCTGCCCGCGCCTCGCCGACGCTCCGCGCTGCTCGCCGCCTCCGCCCTCTCGGCGCTCGCCAGTATCGCCTTTGCCCCGCGCCTCCTCCTGCCCGGCCTCGCCGGCCGCGCGCTTGGCGCGGTTCGTTTCGCGCTGACCCGCTTCGGTGTCCTGTTGCCCCCGGCCCTGGCCGGCTGCGCCCTCGGCATGCCGGCTTCCTCGCGGGAACGCATGAAGCGACTTGTCGTTCCAACGCTGCTCCTGCTGCCACCGGCGTTCCATCCCGAGATGTATCCCGCCATGCTGTTTCTGCCCTACGCCTGCGCCTTCGCCGCCGTCGCCCTCTCCGCCGCTCCCCCCGTCCTCTCTGGACGCGCCGGCCGCGTGGCCCTGCTGTGCGCGGTTGCCTTCTTCGCTCTGGCGACCATCGGGCACCGGCTGTGGAACGCCGCGCCCTCCGACGTGCGCGTCGCCGCCCGCCTCCTCGAGGCTTATGACCCCAGGGGCCCCTACACGGTCACGGCTGAACACCGCCGCCAGATCCAGGCGTATGTCTCGGGTTTCGCTCGCTTTTCAATCGAGGGGGCCCCGAGCGTGAGCGTCAGCCGACCTCCCGCGCTTCAGGGCCCTCCGTCGCGCATGCTCGCAGCGGTGATCAACTGGCTTCGAAACGTGGCGCGGGTCGGCGATGTGGGTGTGGACTGGTATGGGAAGTCGCCAAGGCATTACTATGTCGTCGTGAAGGGGCAAGGGCCATGCCCGCGCGACGCCATCCGGGTCGCGGCCGAGGGGGACGTTGTGATCTACCGCGATGCGGCGTCGCCGCCGCCCCCGGAACCCCGGCCATGAGGTTTCCATGCAGGCACTAACCGTCATGCTGCTGATGGCGTCGGCGACCCTGATGGCCGCGTTCGGCTCCGGGGCACTGACGTGGTCGGCGGGACTGGCCGGGGCCCTGGCCAGCCTGGGAGCCCTGCTATGCATCCCCCGCACCGGAGAACCCGTCACGCCGCGGAAATGGCCCGGCATCGATAAGCTATTCCTCCTGACGATGGGGCTGCTGGTCGCCTCCGTGATCCCCCTGCCGCCGGTGCTGACGGCCCTGCACGGTGCCACGCGACACGCCCAGGACGCGCGGGCCGCTGAGGCCGTGACGGAGGCCATCCGACTCGGCCTGTCACCGGCCCAGACTCCGCTGGTCTCGTTCACCCGCAACGCCCCGGGCACATGCCGGCTCATCGTGCTGCTGTGCACGGCGTTTGGCTTCGCCGCAGCCGCCGCCCAACTGGGCCGTAGTCCACGGAGGCTCCTCCTGGGGTTCTTTGTCGCCCTGGGCATCCTCATGGCCGCGGCCGGCACCGTTTCCCTGTGGTGGATCCCTCAGGGGGACACGCTCTGGTGGCAGATTCCCGTCATTCATCGACTTCCGCCGCCGGTCGCGGGCTTCATGAACCGCAACCACTACGCGGGCTTTCTCGCCGTGCTCCTGCCCTTCCCGGTCGGATTGGCCGTCTCGGCCGCGCGCAGTTGCCGCGGGCTCCGCTTGACCCTCGCACTCGCGGCCGCCTCCATTCTGGCAGCGGGCGTGGTGGCTTCCCTCAGCCGCGGCGCCGTCCTCGCCTGCGCCGCGTCGGCGACCGTTGCCGTGGTCCTGGTCCTCCGCCGTGGCCGACTGGCTCTGGCGGCACTGCTGGTCACGCTGCTTGCGGCACTGGCCCTGGCCCTGCCGCGGATGCCGGACTCCTCGATCCGGGACCGGTTTCTCTCCCTCCAGGCTCCGACCCAGACCGAAAGCGGGCAATACCGACTGCAGATGTGGCGAGATACGCTCCGCGTGTGGCGGGCCTACCCGCTGGTCGGCGGCGGCGGTTTCGCATTTCGCGCCCTTTACCCCCAGCACCGCACCACGTCCGACAGCGCGTTCGCCAGTCACGCCGAGAATGTCTACGTCCAGACCCTGGCCGACCACGGCCTGGCCGGCGTCGGCCTGGCGGTTGCCTGGGTCGCCGTGTGCTGTGCTGCGGCGCGCCGCGGGGGACGCGAGGACGATGATGGCCCCATGCGAGTGGCCGCCCTCTGCTCCCTTGCTGCGGCGGCAGCGCACGCTGCGGTCGATTCCTCCCTCTATGTGCCCCTCTATTCCGCAACGCTCGCGGCGCTGAACGCCGCCGGAGCAGGCCACGTGGATTCCGGCAGCGCTGCTCCGGGCCTCCTGGCCTGGCGTCCCTGCAGAGCGGCGGTGGTCGCGGCGGCGGCCGGATGCGCACTGTTCGGCCTGGTCCTGAGGAACGCATGTGACGCCGATTCGATGGCCTTCTACCGTTCGGCCGATGCGCCAGCCCTCTGCCGGTCGCTCGCCGGAGCGCCGACCTCCTGGCAGGCCTGGTACTACCTCGGGCGTGAGGCGCGCCGGACGAAGACGCCGGCCGGCCGCGACTTCGGCGCGCGCTGCCTCACCCAGGCCGCCGCCTACGATCCCAACAACTACAGGCTCTGGCTCGAACTGGGGGAACTTCGTCTGTTCCTCGGCGACCGCGCCGGCGCCCGGGCCGCCTTCTCCCGCGTGCGAGAGTTGCGCGACTGGGTCAAGACGCCACCGGTTCCGGAGGACGAGCCATGAACCAGTTGCTTTTGGGCGCGTCGATTCCCTTCCTCGCAGCCCTCGTCCTCTATGCGCTTCGTCGGGGGCGCGCCAGTTTCGCCCTGCTCCTCCTGACGCCCTGTGCCATGGTGGCGATGGCCGTGTGGGCCATCGTGCCCGACCTGCCCCGACTCGCGGGCAGGCACGATCTTTACCTCCGTCTGGCGAGAGACCCGCGCATGGACATCTTCCTGTGGCACCACACGATCGACGCGATCGAGTTCGATTCGCCGTGGTATGGCGCCGGCCTGGCCGTGCTGGGCGCGCTGGTGATGCTGGTCGCGTGGAAGGAACTCGTCCGCCGGGAGGAGGAAACGTCTTGGTCGATGTGACCTTCCATTTCGGCATCGGCCTGCTGACCGGAATGATCGCGACCTCGCGCCCGGTGCTGGCGGCATGGCGGACGCGACGGCCGCTGGCCCCGCCGATTGGACGCGCGTTGCGCACCGGCTACGCGCTCGCCGCCTGGGCGGTGATCCCCAACCTCCTGCGTCATGCCGGCTGCCCGAACGGCTTCGTCGACGGCTGGTGGATGAACCTGTTCCTGCTGCATCCCCTGATCCGACGCCTGGGGTTCGGCGGAGCCCCGCTGGGCGCGGCCGTGCTGGGGTTCGCGTTTGCCGTCCAGTATGCGCTGGTGCTGGCCGCGGTCGCGCGCTGCACGAGAATGCAGTCCTTGCGCCCCAGCTGACCGCTGCCCTCGGGCGCGGAGGCGGCTACCGCCGGAACCGCCGGCAGCTCACGCCCGCAGCCCGCAACAGGGCCCGCGTCTGCGTGGAGAACTCGTACTCGTCCTCGTAGATGACCTCGGTGATGCCCGCGTTGATGATCATCCGGGCGCACATCAGGCAGGGGCTCAGGGTGCAGTAGATCGTCGCACCCTTCAGAGCGATCCCGTGGTAGGCCGCCTGGGTAATTGCGTTCTCCTCTGCATGGCAGCAGATGCATTCGGCCAGCGCAGTGCCCGACGGAGCACTGCCCGCACAGCGCCGGCAGCCGCCGTCCACGCAGTTGCGCACGCCGCGGGGCGTGCCGTTATAGCCGGTCGATACGATCCGCCGATCCATGACGACCACCGCAGCGACCTGGCGCCGACAGCAGTTCCCCCGCGTCTTCACGACATGGGCGATGTTCATGAAGTAGGTATCCCAGCCCGGTCTTGCCGGTCCTTCAGCCCTGATCGTGCGTTGTTTCGTCATACTCCGCTTCCCTCCTCAAAAGACGTGCAGCCGTGGCCACCGCGGCACGGCGCCGGAAGAACACCGAGAGCCGCCGTCGTGCCGCGCTAGTGCGGGTGGTGGTGCCGCAGGATGTGCGGGCGCTCAAGCCCGTGCGCCAGCATCAGCGCCTCGTCATTCAGAAGGACCGCGGTCGGCCCGTCCGCCACCACTCTCCCGCCGTCCAGAACAATCACCCGATCACACACCTCCACGACCATTTCCAGATCGTGCGTGGCGAGAATCTTCGTGTGCTCGAAGGAGCGCAACAACTCAATCAGGCCGCGGCGCGAGCGCGGGTCAAGATTCGACGAGGGTTCATCCATGACCAGAATGTCCGGCGTCATGGCCAGTACCGTGGCAATGGCCACGGCCCTCTTCTCCCCGGCCGACAAGCGGTAGGGCGGCCGATCCCGCACGTGCGCCATGCCGACCCGTTCCAGCGCCGTCGCCACCCTGAGTTCGACCTGGTCCGGCGGCAGGCCGGCGTTCAGCGGGCCAAAGGCAACGTCCTCGCCCACGGTGGGCATGAACAGCTGGTCGTCCGGGTTCTGGAACACCATGCCGACCGACCGGCGGGCAAAGACCGCGGTCTCCCGCGTCAGGGGCGCGTCCCCGATGCGCACCTCGCCGCGCGTGGCCGGCAGATAGCCGTTGAGGTGGAGCAGGAGCGTGGACTTCCCGGCGCCGTTGGCGCCGACGAGAGCCACCGAGCCGCCGTGCTCGACGCGGAAGGACACGCCCTTCAGCGCTTCCGTTCCGTCGGGATAGGCGTAGAACAGGTTTCGAACTTCAACGATATGGTGGCTCATGGCGTGTTCCCGGTCAGCAGCCGCCCCAGCCCATCAGCCAGGTTCCAGGTCCGAGCGGCAGCGAAGAAGGCCAGGCTCACGGCGACAAACACCCCGTCAACCCAGCTCAGTGATAAGGGGCGCAGGACGCGGATCTCACCCTCAAAGCCGCGCGCGACCATGGCACGGTACACTCGCTCGGCCCGATCCATGGACCTCAGCAGCAGGTGACCGATCAGGGATCCGTACACTCGAAGCGGCAGGGAACGCGCCCGGCCGGACCGAAGCTCCACGCCCCGCACCATCTGAAGTCCCTCGTCCGCCACGACAAACAGGTACCGGTAGAGAAACATCAGCTGCATGACAAACACGCGGGGAACACCGAGTTGTTCCAGCCCGGCGCCAAGGCGATACATCCCGGTGCAGGCGACCAGAGCCAGCGCCGCACCCACCGTCAGGACGAAGCGGAACATGATCGAGGCGAACGAGACCCAGCCGCCGGTGATGACCAGAGGACCCAGTGTAGCCAGCGGCTGCCGATCGATGAGCGGGTTGAAGATGCCGATGATCAGAGCGAACGGGGCCGCCACCAGGATCTTCTTGAGGATGTGGCGCACAGGGACGTGACCCGCGGCAAGGAGGGCCACCGGGTAGAGCAGGAACGGCGTCAGCGCAGAAAGAGAGTACCGAGGGAACGACATCACGACGCCGATAAACACCGCGGTAACGAGCGCCTTGGCCCGCGCATCCAGCCGATGTGCGGGCGTGTCCATCCGCCCGAGCTCGTCCATCCGCCCGACTTCGATCCAGTCCGCTAACCCCATGGCACTCCCGTCGAACCGTCAACCGTTTCCATGCGCGTGCCGGACCGGGCGCGCCCGGAGCGCGACCCCCGCCAGGCAGGCCAGCACAAGGGTCATCAACCCGCCTACGATTCCCGCAACGGAAGTCCCGGGCCTGACCGCAGGCCAAGGTTCCGATCCGGGCGCGGCTTCGGCCCCGGCGGCCTTGAACCCGTAGTCGGGCAGAAACGCCGTCTTCTTCTGCAAAGCGGCCAAGTTTTTGTGGACACCCTCCTCCACGGCCGACACCTCGTCTTTGCCGGTGACCTTCGCAATGGACCACTCCAAACCGTCGGGATGCGTGGACGCAAACCAACTGGCCACAGAGCCCATGACCACAGCGGCGATCGCCAGTCCGATCAGCACGGGCCGCAGACGAACCGGAACCCCTATCGTCCGCGCCGTCGGCAGGGCCTCCGGCCGTGCCCTGGCAACGAACGAGACCACGGCGGCGGTGGCCAGGCCCTCAACCACGCCAATCGCCAGATGAATCGGCAGCATCATGAGGACAAACGTCCGGAATGGCAATTCCGAGATACCCGACGCCACCGTCTCCAGCACCACGCCGAACGCGCCCAACTGCAGGCCCGCGACGGCGGCGACAAGCGCACCCGCCCAGGCACGCGGGGTCCCGTGCTGATCTCCGGCCATGACCCGATACAGCAGCGGATAGGCAACGAACGCCGGAAAGAAGCCGAGGTTGAAGATGTTGCAGCCCAGCGCCAGCAAGCCTCCATCCGCAAAGAAGAACGCCTGCACAGTCAATACCGAGGAAATGACCAGGAGGGCCGCGTAAGGCCCGAGCAGCGCCGCCAGAATCAGCCCGCCCCCCAAGTGTCCGCTCGACCCCGTTCCGGGAATCGAGAAGTTGATCATCTGCGCGGCGAAGATGAACGCCCCGAGGACGCCCATCATGGGAACGAGATTGTCCCGCAGGGTCTGCTTCACCTTCCGGGCGCAGAAGGCAATCAACCCACCCGACACAACCCACAACGTCCCGCCCACGGCCGGGGAGATCAAAGCGTCGGCCATATGCATGGCTGGTTCCTTTCGGGTCATCCCATCTGCTTCATGCAAAGAGAAGATCACACCTACCGCAGGATCGTAACACGCAGCAAGAAGAAAAGAAGCACTGCCAAGCGGGGTTCCCCGCGAAAAGGGCAGACTATTGATGTTGACGCGTTATGCACATATGTCCACAATGACCTCCGTGTTATCGAGGACAAGCCATGCCGCGCCCATGTTGCCTTAGGCACATAGACATCAGTCCGTGCGCCGCTTACTTCAAACCGGCCGGAATCCCGGCGCGGCTGTTGGAGGAAGTGGTCCTCACGCTGGACGAGTTGGAGTCCCTGCGGCTTGCGGATCTGAACGGCTTGTATCATGAACAGGCTGCGGAAAAGATGAAGATTTCCCGCCCGACCTTCTCGCGCGTTATCGAGCATGCCCGGCGGAAAGTGGCGGACGCCCTGATCCACGGCAAGGCACTCCGTTTGGAAGGTGGGACCGTGGTAATGAAACGAGTATCGGGCGGCAGGAGACCATGACAGGTTTGGCTGGCAGCCGTAACAGGGGCGATAGTAGAAGCATTCCTGATAGCCGCACGCAAGGAGCAATAGCGATGGAATCGAAGCGTTCGTTGATTCACGAAGACCCTCGTGTGCCGCTGGCGGCAGAGCGCACGTTCTTGGCTTGGATTCGCACCGGCCTGGCGCTGATGGGCTTCGGTTTGGTGGTGGCGCGCTTCGGGTTGTTTCTGCGGGAGATGGAAGCAGCACAGCACATTGAACGTCATTCGGGGCACGGGGTCTCTTTATGGCTTGGAATCGTTTTGGTAGTGCTTGGGGTGTTCCTGAATCTGGCGGCGCTGGCGCGATATCGCCGTTATCTTCGGCAACTCGCTCAGGGAATCCTGCCTGAAGCGAAACCGCGTCTTGAAACAACCGTTGCCGTGGCACTGGCACTCTTGGGTGTAGCAGCCGTGTTCTACCTTCTTTTCGTTGCATAGAAGAAGAGGTAAAGCATTTGGTGGGATTGTCCGACATGAGATTGCGATGAACAAGGGTTTGACCAGCAAACGAAGAGTACAGACCGGAGCCGAAAGCATTCTGGAGAGCATTTCGGACGGCGTGTTCACTGTGGATGCCCACTGGCGCATCACGTCGTTCAACCGCGCCGCTGAGGCCATCACCGGCATTCGCCGGCGGGACGCGATCGGCAAGACCTGCTCGGATGTGTTCCGCGCCAGCATGTGCGAGGCAGATTGCGCCCTCCGCCACACGGTCAAGACCGGTAAACCCATCATCAACAAGTCGGCGTTCATCGTGAATGCCCACGGCCAGCGGATCCCCATCTCCGTGTCCACCGCCATTCTGCGCGACAATCGCGGACGAATCAGCGGCGGCGCGGAAACGTTTCGCGACCTCAGCCTTGTGGAGGAACTGCGCAAGGAACTAGAGGGCCGGTTCCAGATGGGCGACCTGGTCAGCCACAGTGCCACCATGCGCCGTGTTTTCGAGCTTCTCCCCCAACTTGCCGCCAGCAACGCGACGGTGTTGATTCACGGCGAAACAGGAACGGGCAAGGAACTCCTGGCCCGCGCCATCCACAATCTCAGCCCGCGCAAGAACAAGCCGTTTATGCCGGTCAATTGCGGCGCGTTGCCTGACAGCCTGCTGGAATCGGAGCTGTTCGGCTATGTGAAGGGCGCGTTCACCGGGGCGGCGAAGGACAAGCCCGGACGTTTCGCGCTGGCCGAGGGCGGCACGGTGTTCCTGGATGAGATCGGCGACATCAGCCCGGCGCTGCAAGTGCGCCTGCTGCGAGTGCTCCAGGAAAGGACGTACGAACCCCTGGGGGGGACTCAAATCCGGCAGGCCGACGTCCGCGTCATCGCCGCCACCCATCGAGATCTCACCGCTCTGATCCGGAAAGGCGCATTTCGGGAGGATCTCTTCTATCGCTTGAACGTCGTCAATCTCGACCTGCCTCCGCTCCGAAAGCGCAAGGAGGATGTTCCTCTGCTCGTCGAACACTTCGTCACGCGGTTCAATCGACGGCAGGGCAAATCGGTCACCGGAGTCGCCCCAGACGTCCTGGCGCTGCTCATGGCGCACGATTATCCCGGCAATGTGCGCGAACTGGAGAACATCATCGAGAGGGCCTTCGTTCTCTGCGGTTCGGGGAGAATCGAGCGGGTGCATCTTCCGCCCGAACTCACCGGCCAACCGGTCGCGGCCCCCACTCCAGCCGGCGACACCATCGCCGCGCAGACGCGCACCGCAGAAGCGCAGGCTATTCGGGCGGCACTCGATGGCTGCGGGCTCAACCGTCTCGCCGCCGCCCGTGCGCTCGGTCTGCACAAGAGCACGCTCTTTCGCAAGATCAAAGCCCTGGGGATTGAGATCCCTGATCAAGACGGCCGATCCCACCGCAAGGTCACCTAGAGTCGCAGCACTGCTCCTCTATGCGTGCCACACAGTCGCGTTATGGCGACTCACCGCCGCTCTATCCGTCTGCCATAGTATCTCTGTATCCATCAGCAAACAAATACATTACGTGACAGTTGCACGTTGCGCAGATCTATTGGCACGCATCGTGATATAGCACATGGCATGAACCGGGAGAAGAGAGGATCATGAAAGTGGCGCTCGCAACGTGGAACGGAAGAATCTCGCCGGTGTTCGATGTGGCCCGGCAGGTTCTGATGCTCGATGTCGAAGACGGCCGCGCGATCGCCCGACACGAGGAGACGCTGCCCGGCACGGACCCGCATGCCCAGGCGGATCGAGTGATGGCGCTTGCAACACAGACGTTGATCTGTGGGGCCATCTCCCAGCCGATGGCCGCCATGTTGGCAGCCAAGAACGTTCGAGTCATCCCCTTTACTGCCGGTTCTGTTGAGGAAGTCCTGGCCGCGTGGTTGGCCGGGAGTCTGCCGAGTCCGGCTCTGAGTATGCCGGGTTGCTGTGGCCGGATGAGACGGTGTCGCGGCGGAAGGGCCGGAGGGCGGGGCGGACGCGGATGGGGGCCTGCCGTAGACCCGGCATTGAACACCCAAGTACAAGAGGAATGACTCATGAAAATCGCAGTAACCGCAACAGGCAAAGAGATGTCGAGCAACGTGGATCCGCGGTTTGGACGGGCCAAGTGCTTCATTGTCGTGGACACGGATACGAACGAGTCAGCGGCCCACGACAACGCGCAGAACCTGAATGCCGCGCAGGGGGCCGGGATCCAGGCGGGTGAAACGGTCGCCCGGCTGGGCGCAAAAGCCGTCGTCACTGGCAACGTCGGCCCAAAAGCGTTTCGCATTCTGAATGCGGCGGGGATCAAGGTGTACCTGTCCGGCGCTGGCACGGTGGCTGACGCCGTTCGCAGGTTTAAGGCGGGCGAGTTGCCGGAGGCTTCCGCCGCCAACGTGGAAGGACATTGGGCGTAGACCAGTAAGAAAGGAGACGGGACAATGCCAAAAGGTGATGGAACAGGACCGAACGGAAAAGGCGCCGGCACGGGTCGCGGGCGAGGGCCTTGCGGCGGTGGGAAGCGAAAAGGCCCAGCGGCAGGAGCCGGAAAAGGGCAAGGCCGCGGGCGAGGTGGACGTGGCCACGGTGCGGGTCACGGCAAAGGCATGGGTGGCGGTCAGGGCGGAGGCCGTTGAACAGAAAACACAGACAGAAAAAGGGGTAACGACAATGCCAGCAGGAGATGGAACAGGACCGATGGGGATGGGACCAATGACAGGACGAGGTATGGGATTCTGCGCCGGAGTTGTGGCTCCGGGCCCCATCAATATGACTCCGGGCCGGGGATTCGGGATGGGGTGTGGACGCGGCTTCCGGGGGCGTGGGGCCGGCGGTGGCCGTGGCCCTTCGGCGGGGCTCCGGGCAGGTTGGCGCAACATGTTTTATGCTACGGGACTCCCGGCATGGGCGCGCGGCGATGTGCCCGCTGCCACACCCGCTCCGCCGCAGCAACTCGCGGTCCTCAAGCGGCAGGCCGAGCACCTCGGCAGCGCGCTTGAGAGCATCCGCAAGCGCATCCAGGAAGTCGAATCCCAGCCCGCGGAGAAGTAGCCCACGGCCGGGGGCAAACACGGCAGCAGGGAAGCGTACGACTGCACCTCCCTGCGTGCCTCGTTCAGTTATCATGCCATGAGAATAGCCATTGCCAGCGGAAAGGGTGGAACCGGGAAGACAACGGTCGCTGTGAACCTTGCCTGTGTTCTTGCGGACAGCGGTCAAACGGTTCAGTACCTCGATTGCGACGTCGAAGAGCCGAACGGCCATATCTTCCTCAAACCAGAGATCACAGCCACTGAACCGGTCGGCATTCCCGTGCCCGTGGTGGACGAGAAGAAGTGCACGGGGTGCCGCAAGTGCGCCGAGGTCTGCCAGTATCATGCCATCGCGGTCCTGAAGAAGCCCCTGGTCTTCGCCGAGCTCTGCCACGGGT
>CAZJBP010000048.1:0-20981 GCA_964544115.1 uncultured Victivallales bacterium
TTCCTTTTCAGTCCGAGTCCATCTCGGTGTCGGCGTCGGAATTGGCGAAACCCCGTAGGGCCGTTACCCGAGAATGAGCGGCACGCCAACCTCGATGCCGATTCCGATTCGAATGGCGCCTGCTTAGGGGTCCTTGCCTTCTTAATCGTGCTCCTAATCTTGCTCTTAATCCACTCGTGCACAATGGATTACGATTAAGATCAAGATTAGGACTCGGACGGGAAATAGCGATTATCCAAGAGCCATTCGCTGCCAATGCCGACTCCGCCCCCGAAACGGCAGAAGAAGATTAGATGCGTTCGCCCTGCCGGCGCGGCGAACATCGACCTTGCCCCTTCCCCCGTCAAATCGGTACGGTCTCAATCAAATGGTGGCTGGGTGCGAGGTCAGGGGCTCTCCGGGGGCCTTGCAACGTGAGGAGGACGGAATGAACGGAACGAACCGCCTGCTGGTCTATGTGTCACTCGCCACGCTGGTTTGTCTTTCCGGCTGTCGCGCAGCCAGCAACCCGCAAGCGGAGGCCGACGCGGTTGTGGCCGCCAAGGCATGGCTGTCGCTGGTGGACGGCGGGAAATACGCGGAAAGCTGGGACGAGGCGGCGCCCCTCTTCCAGGCGGCCGTCTCGAAGGAGCAATGGCTCCAGGCCATGCAGGGCATGAGAAAGCCTTTTGGGAACAACCTGTCCAGAGAGCTGAAATCCCAGCGGTATCGAACGTCCTTGCCGGGCGCCCCGGACGGCGAGTATGTCGTGATTCAATTCAAGGCGTCGTTTGAGAACAAGGCAGCTGCGGTGGAAACCATCACTCCCATGCAGGGCAGGGATGGAACGTGGAGAGTGTCCGGGTATTACATGAAGTAGCCGGACCGGGCCGCGTCTGAAAGGCGGGGGACGGATGTTCAGTCACCACGAGGATGCCGGCTACACCCCGTCGCTACCCGGGGTCCGGCAGAAGACGCTGGCGTTCGGAGACAGGACCGTCATGACCGAGTTCCTGCTTGCGAAAGGCAGCGCCTTTCCGCCGCACGCCCATCCGTATGAACAGACCGGCTACCTTGTCAAGGGGCACATCCGCCTCCAGATCGGCGGCGCTCGCTTTGAGGCGCGCGCGGGGGATGCGTGGAGCATTCCCATGAACGTGGAGCACGGCGCCCAGGTGGCCGAGGACTCGGTGGCCGTAGAGGTGTTCTCTCCGGCGCGGCCGGACTATCTGCCGAAGACGACCGGCTGAGAGGCGTTCAGTGTGCCGGGGTCCGCGCGAGGATCGCCTCGATCTTGCGGTTCAGCGTGCGCACATCGAACGGCTTCTCGACGAAGTCGTCCACCGGCATCCATTCGCTGTCGATGTCCCGGGCGGAGAAATCGGCGGGGAATTCCTGGTTGATGGCGGTCAGCAGAAGGATCGGCAGGCGCGCGATCTTCTTGTTCCGCCGGATGCGGCGCGCCAGGTCGAACCCCGCGGCCGGGTTGCTGGGGAACATGACGTCCAGCACCAGCACCTCGGGCGGGTTCGCGGTCAGCGACGCCTCGGCGCCTTCCGTGCTGTCCAGCGTCTCGACGGCATGCCCGAGGGCCGTGAGCATAAGCGCGAGATTCCCTGCGACTTCCACGTCGTCATCGATGATCATGATGCGCGCCATGTGATGGCTCCTTTCAGACGGGGATGACGACCGTGAACGTCGTCCCCTTGCTCTTCTCGCTGGTGACCCGGACCGTCAGGCCCAGGTTTCGCGCGACCTGTTTCACGATGGCCAGGCCCAGGCCGGTGGACATGGGGTTGTGCCGCCCGGCTTCCTCCGTGCGGAAGTACTCCTCGAACAGCCGCGGCATGGCCTCGGCCGCGATCCCGATGCCATGGTCCGCAACGCGGATCTCCACGCCGGCGGGACCGGCGGCGCCGTCGATGTCGACCGTGCCGCCGTCCCGCGAGTAGACGATCGCGTTGGCGATGAGGTTCGAGAACAGCGTTCCGAGCTGCGAGGGGCGGGATCGGACCGTGGCGCCGATCGGCGCCCTCCGGACGGTGATGTGGCCATGGGCCGCCCGTTCGGCGAGGTCGTCGACGGTGCGAGCCAGGAGGGCGTCGAGATCCACCGGTTCGAGCGCAGCGTCGGCCGCGGACGGGGACCGCAGTTCGCCGAGGTTGAGAATGTCGCGAATCCGCGCGCGCAGGGACGATGAGCGGGCCTCGATGGCCGAGATGACGTGGCGAACGGGTTCGGACAGTTCGTTCCAGTGGACGAAACGCAGCAACTGGATATTGCTCTCGATCCCCGAGAACGGGGCCTTGAGATCGTGGGTCGTCCTCAGCATGATCATGTTCTTCTCATGGTCCGTCAGGATCAGTCGCTCATTGGCCTCCGCGAGTTGCCGGTCTCGCTCCCGCACGGCGCGGGAGATGGTCGAGGCGAGGTACCAGACCACGAACCACGTGAAGACCGCCGACGCGGCCAGGAGGACGTTCAGACCGGGGTCATCCTGCTGGGGCATGCGCACCGCCACGATGCTGCGGGACGGCAGCAGCCCCGTCGTCTCCAGTCCGACGCAGGCGACAAACAGCCCCGACCCGAGCACGGTGACGAGAAAGCTGGAGCGCGGGGGAAAGAAGATGCACGCCATGATGATGTGGAAGAGATAGGCAAACGCGATGAACGTGGCGGTGCTGCCGACCCGGTGGACCAGGGCGGTCAGGATCAGGAGGTCGATGACGATTTGTGACCAGAGGTGAGCGGTCACATAAGCGCGGCCGGCGCTGGCGCCGATGCGGCGCAGGGTGAGGTGGAACGCCGCGTTGACCAGGGCGAGCGCGGCGGCCAGAGCCCAGGGCCAGTGCATGGCGGGGGTCAGGCGGAGGGCGCTCAAAAAACCGGGCTCGACCCTGCAGGCCACCCCGAAGGCGCACAGCGCAAGGACCACGAACCAGCGGATGCGCACGAACCAGAGCGCATTGGCGATCAGGATCTCACGGCCAAGGCCCTGGCGGGCCTCGGCATCCAAAGGCCGGGCCTCCTCTGCGGCAAGAACCAACTCGAATGTTTCTGCGGCCATGTATTGACTCCGCGACGACCGGGAGGCGGCTAGAAGTAGTCCATTGCCAGCATCTTCTTCAGCATCACGACATCGCGCTCTTCGATCCGGATAAGGGCCTCGACGAGTTGGCGGGCCTCCGCGATGAGTTCCTGGCTGAGGATATCGCGGTAGAACCGGATCAGCTCGGAATCGTACTGGATGGCCGCAGTTAGCAGGTGGTTGCCGTGCGCCGTCCCGGGCGGAATGCCCAGCACGCCGGGGATGAGGCCGGAGTCGACATGCACGGCGTGTTTCAGCTCGATCCGGCGCAGTCGATCCACTTCAGAGGCGCTGAGGTCGGCAAGCGCCTGGTCCATATGGCGGCGGTGCCGCGCCAGCCAATACGTCAGCAGGCGCACGCCGTTGTCCGACGACAGGTCGCGAATGGCGGCATAGCGCTCTGCCGCCGCTTCCTCGAAGCGGTGTGCCTGGTCCAGCATCTCGCCCAGCGTCGTGATGGCCATCGTCGTCTCCTTCTTCGCTGTGCTCAGAACTTATCGTAGAAGATGTCGCCGGGAAGCAGTCCCTTCGTCTTTAATACCTCTGTCACGGCGTCGATCATCGGAGGGGGGCCGCACAGGAACGCCTGCCTGCGCGCCGGATGCTGGAGCGCCTTGTCGACCGAAAGGTGCACGAAGCCGGTCTCGCCGTCCCAGTCCTCGCCGGCGGCCAGCGCGTCTGAGAGGGCGTAGACCACCTTCAGGCCTGGGAACTTCCTCTCCATCTCGCGGAACCGCTCGAGGTAGAATACATCCTTTTTGGTGCGGCACCCGAAGAACATCCAGCACCGCCGCTGCGGCCACCGCTCGTAGAGGGTGGTCACGATGTTGGCGATGGGGGCCATGCCGCAGCCGCCGCCCACGCAGACCACTTCCACCTCCGGGTCCTCGGACAGCCTGAACTCGCCGTAGGGGCCGGTGAAGACCACAGGGTCGTCCGGCTTCAGGCCGTGCAGGTAGGTGGAGGCGATGCCGCCGGGAACCAGGCGGACCACCAGCTGGACCTTGTTGCGCTCGTGGGCCGCCGAGCTGATAGAGTAGGCGCGGAAAACAGGGCCGTCCGACCCCTGCACCTGCACCTGGATGTACTGTCCGGGGCGCTGGGCGATCTCCGCCGGCTCCAGCAGGGCCAGGTTGATCTCCTTGATGTCCGGGGTCAGTGTTGCCTCGGAAGCCAGGCGGGCCTGGAACTGGCGGACGTTGAGCAGGTCTGCCGGGATGCGAATGGCCACATCGTTGCGGATCTTGACCTGGCAGGCCAGGCGAACGCCGGTCTTGGCCTCGGTCGGCGTCAGGAACGGCGTCTCCGTCGGCAGCAGCGGCCCGCCGCCCTCGAGGACGGTGACCTTGCAGTAGCCGCATGAGCCCTTGCCGCCGCAGGCGGACGGGATGTAGATGCGGTTGCCGATCAGGGCGGCCAGCAGGGACTGCCCGCCCTGCACCTTCAGCGGCCGCTCACCCTCGTTCACGTCCACCTTGCAGATGCCGTAGTTGACCAGATAGCGTCCGGCCACGTTGAGCAGGATGGTCAGGGCCACCAGCACGCCGGTAAAGCACAGCATTGTGGAAAGGTAAACCATTCCGCGCACCCTACTGGATGTTGACCATGCCCGCGAACCCCATGAACGCCATGGCCATCACGCCCGTGATCAGCATCGCGATCGCCACGCCCTGCATCGACTCCGGCACGCGGCTGTACTCCATCTTCTTCCGCAACCCCGCCATCAGCACGATCGCCAGCATCCACCCCAGGCTGCTGCCGAAGCCGAAGCCCACCGTCTGCAGGAACGTGTACTGGCGGAGCACCATGAACAGCGATACGGCCATGATCACGCAGTTCACCGCGATGAGGGGCAGGAAGATGCCGAGCGCGTAGTACAGCTTGGGGCTGAAGCGCTCGATAAACATCTCCACGAACTGGGTGAATGCGGCGATGACCGCGATGAAGACGATGAACGACATGTGCTCTGCGTGGAACGGCAGTAGCAGGTAGTAATAGACGAGGTAGTTCAGCGCGCAGGTGCAGGTCGTCACGAAGACCACCGCCACACCGAGTCCCACGGCCGTGTCGTACTGCTTCGAGCACACCAGGAACGAGCACATGCCGATGAAGCCCGTCAGCAGGATGTTGTTCGTCAACAGGGCCGCGAGCAGGATCAGGAGCGGGCCGGGGGTGGTCATGGCTTGGCCCCTCCCTTCTGCGGCTTGGCCCGGGCGCGGACGAGGTTGTAGAGGGTGATCATCAGCGCGAGGGTGAAGAACGCGCCGGGCGCGAGGACCATGAGCTGGTTTGGCGTGAACCAGCGCGCAGACGTGACGACGTGCCCGAACAGCGTGCCCGCGCCAAGAAGTTCTCGCAGTGTGGCCACCAGCAGCAGGACGGCCGCGTAGCCGGCTCCGTTGGCGGCGCCGTCGACGATGGAGACGATCGGGCGGTTCTGCAGCGCGAACGCCTCCATGCGCCCCATCACGATGCAGTTGGTGATGATCAGGCCGACGTAGGGCCCGAGCTTCTTCGACATGTCCCAGTAGAACGACTTGAGGAACAGGTCGAACAGGATGACGAAGGCGGCGATGATGGTGAGCTCTGCGATGATGCGGATGCGCCCGGGGGTGATCTGGCGCACGAGGGATCCCAGGAGATTCGAGAAGGCGCAGGTCAGGATCAGGGCCAGGCCCATCACGACCGCTGTCTCCATCCGGCTGGTCACCGCCAGCGCCGAGCAGATGCCAAGCACCTGGACGGCGATCGGGTTGTTCGTCCACGTTCCGTCGCGCAGCGTCTGCTTGCCCTTGCCGTCGCAGAGCCCCGGCGCACAGCCTGCACAGGTGGTGCCGTTCACGGTGAAGCCTCCGTGGGTTCAATGTTGGCGATGGCGGTGTTGATCATGGCCTCAACCTTGCGGCAGGTCATGGTCGCCCCGGTGATGCCGTCGACCTCGTTTGAGGCGGCGGCGGTGCCGGGCGGGCGGATCCACAGGCCCGGCGTTCCGTCAACGCGGATCCGCTTGCCGACAAAACGGTCGCAGAAGTCAGCCGAGGCAATCTCGCCTCCGAGCCCGGGTGTCTCCTCCTGCTGGTAGACGGTGAGCCCCCGCACGGTGCGTTCGTCGGGTTCCAGCGCAAGGAAGCCCTTGATGGGGCCCCACAGGCCGGGGCCCTCGAACGGCACCGCCACGGCCTTCGGCCGGTCGACGCCCTGCGGCTGGTAGAGGTAGCGCACCCCGGCAGGCGTCTGCACCTCCCGCACTTCGCGGGCGAACAGGGCCTTGAGCTGGGCCGCGCCGGCCTTCGCATCAAAGGGCACGCCGAGGGCGGACATGACGTTGAGCAGCTTCTCGGCCTCCTCGTTGGCCCGCCGGCGGGGATTGGCGAACTCGCCCGCCCCGGTCAGAAGCAGCGAGACCACCACGCCCATGATCACCGTGTAGGTCACCATGTAGGCGTTGCTATCGAGTTTCACGGCGGACCCTCCGGGCATGAATCCGGCAGACAACTTCGTCGAGCGAGGGCGCGCAGATGTTGCCCAGCAGAATGGCGAACATCACGCCCTCGACGTATCCCGTGAGATTGCGGATGAGGACCGTGGAGCAGCCGATGATGGCGCCATAGGCCCAGCGGCCACCGTGAGTGACCGGCCCGGTGACCGGATCGGTGGCCATGAAGACGGCGCCGAACAGCAGGCTGCCGGCCAGCAGGTGCCAGACCGGCGGACCGAAGCTGCCGGGCAGCAGAGCGTGCAGTACGGTGGCCAGGGCCAGGAAGGAGCCGATGGTGCCCAGCATCGTCCGCCAGCTGGCCACGCGCGTCAGCAGCAGGAACGCGGCGCCCAGCAGGATGGCCAGGGCCGAGGTCTCGCCGGCGCTGCCCGGAACCGAGCCGAGGAACAGGTCGGCCAGCGGCGCGAACGTGCCGTCCTTCGCGTGGACCAGCGGCGTGGCGGCGGTGACGGCGTCCACGGTGGAGGCATCGACGAACTGCAGGCAGCGCCCAGCCGGGCCGGAGCCCGGCAGGATCCAGTTGCCGGACATGGCGCGGGGGTAGCCGATGGCCAGAAAGCAGCGCCCCAGGATCGCCGGGTTAAACAGGTTACGGCCGGTCCCTCCGAAGACTTCCTTGCCGACGAGCACGCCGAACGCCACGCCCACGGCCACCATCCACAGCGGCAGGCCCGGCGGCAGGATCAGGGGGAACAGCAGACCGGTCACGAGGAGCCCCTCGTTGATGTCCTCTTTGCGGCAGACGGCGAACAGGACCTCCACCGCGCCGCCCACTGCGTAGGAGACCGCGATCATGGCCAGCACGCGCAGCCCGAAGAAGTAGACCGCCGCCGCCACGCACGGCAAGAGCGCTACGATGACCAGCGACATGTAGCGCTTGAGGTCAACGGCATCGCGGCCGAACGGCGCGGTCGCAGTCTCCTCCTCGTGGGCGAAGAGGAACGCGTCGGCCGCCCGGTAGACGGGGGCGAGGACGGCCCACTTTCCGCCCTCTTCAAAGAGGGGGCGCAGACGCTCCAGAAGTCGTGCGAGGGCTCTCATTGCTGCCACGTTTCTGCGACGGCCTGTTCGCATCGCCTGTTTTCCTCGCGGCGGTCCTGCTCCACGCGGGCGGCGGCCGTGGCCTCACGCTCCGCGCGGACGTGATCCTGGGCCGTCGCGAACTGTTCAAGCAGCTCGATCTTGGAAGGGCATACGTAACTGCACAGGCCGCAGCGCACGCACAGGCCCAGCCCCAGCGCCTCCGCCTCGTCGTACGCGCCGTGGGCCAGCCGGCGGTGCAGGACCTGGGGCAGCAGCGCCGCGGGGCAGACGGACTCACATAGGCCGCACGCGATGCAGGGGCGCCGCTCGCCGCGCAGGGAGGTGCTCAGCGTCGAGTCCGATCCCCGTCCCAGCGCGGTGAGGAAGCACGGCAGGTAGGCGACGCGGTCGGTCCCCGGCCGGACGAAGCCGAGGAACTCTCGCTCCTGCGCCCGGGGGAGCAGAAAAAGACCGTCGTCATCGTAGCCCAGCCCGTCGCCTGCGGGGTCGGCCGGCCGGCCGGTGAAGAGCCCTCCGCGCAGCAGCCGGACCTCCCGCCCTCCGGTGGTGTCGGCCTTCGCGATGTGGCCGAGCGGAGTCCCGATGCGCGTCAGGACGTGACACGGATTTGCCGCCCCGGGTCCTCCGACGGCGACCATGCGCTCGTGCAGCGGCCGTCCTTCCACCAGCGACGCGCCGATGGCGCTCATGGCCTGGATGTCGAGGATCCAGATGGTGTCCTTCCGGGATTCTGGGTGAGCGCGTCGAAAGGCCCGGCACAGCACATCGGGGTTTTCGACGGGGTAGAGGATCGGAACGGAGTCGAAGCGGACCCACGCCTGGCCCGCCAGATCGCGCTTTACCATGGCGACCACGGGGTCCCCGAGGTCGGTCAGGATCATCGAGATGCTGCCGTACTCGGCCATCAGGCGGGGCATGAACGCCAGCCCCTGGGTGATGCGAGTCCAGTCCCTGCGCAGGATCACCTTGCCCCGGGTGCGGAAGGGCTCCGCCGCCACGCAGTTGAGCAGGATCCACTTGGGCAGGTCCGAGCCGTCCAAGGGCGGGACGCCCCGGGCCTGTGAACTCCACAGCAGGGGCCACAGGCCGGAGGCCCCCAAATGGGCGCGGAGAGTCTCGGCAGACGTGTAGTCCCGCCGCAGCGGCTCGTGCAACGGGGATTCGCGGGAGGCGTCCAGATCGGTGAGTTCCAGCTGCGCCACGGCACCGTCCGCACCGGCCTTCAGAACGACCCGCCCCGCCGCCGGGGCCGGCAGGTCCAGCGTGCCCCCGGGCCAGTCGGCCCGCGCCAGCGCTTCGCCAAAACGGACCCGCGCGCCGTCGGCCACACAGGGCGTGTAGGCACAGCCGCGACGGTGAAGGGAGAGGATGAGCCGGTCGGGAAGCGCAGCCTCGTCCACGACGCCGGATGGCCGGCCGGAGATGCGAGGCAGGTATCCGCCCGTGATCTTCACGCTCGCCCCCCTTTCACGTCGCGATCCCCGCTGTCTCGCAGAGCCGGGGAATGGTCGCCGGCTCGTTTCGTCATACTTGCGCCTTATGCCACAAAGTGGTACTTCGGACAACAACGCTCTTTATGAAGCCCGCCGCCCCGCGCACCGTCTCAACTCTCGATCCTGTGTCGGAGTTTACAGCTGTCAGCCGATGGGATCAACAGTTAAGCTGTACAGCGGAGTGGGTTCGGTCCAAAACGGCCCGGCGTGTTCGGGATGTCATCCGTGGAGTGAATGCAGGAACGTGACAGCGACGGCCACATCCGACCTGCAGTGCGAAGGGCTGCCGACGCAGCCGAGGCCTGAGATCGGGCCGGTGCTGGTCACCGGCGCCACCGGCTACATCGGCGGGCGCCTGGTTCCGGAACTGCTGGCGCGCGGCTACACAGTGCGCGCCATGGTGCGGGCGGCCTCTCCGGAGCACGCGGACCGGTGGCCCCGGGCACAGACGGTTGTGGCCGACGCCGGTGACCCGGCCGCGCTGGAGGCAGCCCTTTCCGGCGTGCACACCGCCTATTACCTCATCCACTCGCTGCTGCTCGGTCCCAAGCGTTTCGAGCATCAGGAGCTGGCCAATGCGCACCACTTCCGCGTCGCCGCCGAGCGCTGCGGCGTCCGGCGGATTGTCTACCTCGGCGGGCTGGGCGATGTGCGGACCGTGCTCTCGCCGCATCTGCGCAGCCGGGCCGACGTGGCGGCGGAACTGGCCCGCGGCCCGGTGCCGGTGACCGTGCTCCGGGCCGCGATCATCATCGGCTCGGGCAGCGCCTCGTACGAGATCATCCACCACCTCGTCCTCAACGTGCCGGTCTTCGTGACCCCCCGCTGGAGCCGCACCCGCTGCCAGCCGATCGCCATTCGCGACGTCATCCGCTACCTCGTGGGGGTGCTGGAGGAACCGCGGAGTACGGGCGAGTCCTACGACATCGGCGGGCCGGAGGTGCTGGAATACGAACAGATGGTGCGCTCCCTGGCTGAGACGTCCGGTCGCCGGCGTTTCTTTCTTCGGCTGCCGACCTCCAATTTCCGCTTCTTCGCCTACATGACCGGCTTGCTCACGCCGGTTCCGGTCCCCATCACGATCAGCCTCATGGAAGGGCTCAAAAATGATGTGGTGTGCGCCAACAGCACGATCCAGCAGTTGATCCCCTTCCGCACGCTGACCTACCGGGAGGCCGTGGTGGAGGCGATGACGCGCTACGAGCAGGACCGGGTTCACACGCGCTGGTCGGACTCCTATCCTCCGGCGCACGAACTGGCGCTGAAGCTGCACGAGCTGCCGCAGCCGCTGCGTTTTGTGACGACGTATGCGATGACGACCACGCGGCCAGCCGAAGCGCTGTTCCGGTCGTTCTGCCGGATTGGCGGCCGCGAGGGATGGTTCGACACGAACTGGCTCTGGCACCTGCGCGGTACCATCGACCGCGTGCTGGCCGGCGTCGGCACGCAGCGCGGCCGGCGCAGCGCCTCACAGCTGAGGGTGAACGATGTGGTGGACTTCTGGCGGGTGGAAGACCTGCAGCGCAACCGGCGCCTCCTGCTGCGGGCCGAGATGAAGCTGCCCGGCTGGGCCTGGCTGGAATTCGCCATCGACGATGCGGGCGAGCGCCGGAAACTGTCCGTCACGGGGCACTACAAGCCGAAGGGCATCCTGGGATACCTCTACTGGTACGCCTGCCTGCCCCTGCACGTGTTCATCTTCCGGAACCTCATTCTGCGGATCGAGCGGCGCAGTTGACCGTCGGTCGCGTGCTCCGGAGGGGCGGGCGCCGTGACAAGCCGTCCTGCGATCGGGCCTTCTGTCGCACGTGTCTCCCCGGGGCCGCCGTGTGCGACATTCCTGAGACGTTTCCGGGTGGGTGGCTGAGCATGCAGGACGGCATCAATGCCTTGGAAACCTTGGCATCTCAGGCTTCCGGGGCTCGTGTCGGCAGTCGCACTGACGGTTGGCATAGCGTGTGCTTCTCTATTAACCGTCCCTCAAAGGACCGACACCCCGAGAGAGACCGAGACACACACGCAGACACGACGCAGAGAGAAGACGCACCCAGGCCGGGTTTGACGACTGCCGAGGTTAACTCCTTACCTCAACTCGTCAAACCCGGCCACCCTTTTTGGGCCCTGACGTTTTCCTACTTCCTTCGCCGCAGGGCAGGTTGACGGCCGGAGTGCGGGGGGATATTGTGCCCCTCCGGTTACACGAAAGGACGTCAACTGGCCGGATGAGCGCGTCGACCCTACCCGCCGAGGACTCGGAGCAGGCCCTCCACCGCATTCTCGCCACCCGCAGTCCCCAGCGTGTCCACCTGATGGGCGTCTGCGGGGTGGGGATGGCCGGTGTCGCGTCGCTCCTGAAGGCGCGCGGATTCGATGTGTCCGGCTGCGACGCCTCCCTCGGGGGGCTGGCCCGGTGGCTCGAACTGCAGGGCGTGGGCGTTGCCGCGGGGCACTCGCCGGATCACCTCGCCGGTTTCGACGGCTGGGTGATTCGCACGCCGGCGGTCTCCGACGAAGCCCCGGAGCTGGCGGCCGCCCGCCGGGCCGGCCGGCCGGTGTTTCGGCGGGGCGAAGTCCTGCCGCGGCTTCTGGACGGCCTGGACTCGATCGCGGTGGCCGGTACGCACGGCAAGACGACCACGACCACGTTCACGGCCATGGTGCTCAGCGCCGCGGGGCTCCAGCCGGGCTGGTGCATCGGCGGCGAGAACTCGCGGCTTGGGGGCGTGGCCTCGCCGGGCGGCGGCCGGTGCATGGTGGTCGAGGCCGACGAGAGCGACGGCACGCTGGCGCTCTATCGGCCCGAGGTGGCGGTCGTCACAAACATCGAGTTCGACCACATGGAGCACTTCGAGAGCATCGAGGCGTTCGAAGCCTGCTTTGCCCGCTTCTGCGGGCAGGCGCGCCGCCGCGTGATCTACGGCGCCGACGACCCGCGCGCCGCCCGCCTGTGCGCCGGCCTGCCGCGTTCGCGCGCGTTCGGCCTTGGCGCCGACGCCGCAGTGCGCGCCGTCGACGTGGTTCAGGGCTCCGCCGGCAGCGAGTTCCTCCTGGTGGCCGACGGCGTGACCGTGGGGAGCGTCCGGCTTCCCGTTCCCGGCTTGCACAATGTTCTGAACGCCCTGGCCGCGTTTGCGGCGGCCACCGAGTTCGGCGTGGCCCCGGCCGATGCCTGCCGCGCGCTGGAGTCCGTGTCGCTGCCCCGGCGCCGCTTCGAGCAGGTCGCCGTCACGGGAGACGGCATCCGGGTCGTCTCGGATTACGCCCACCATCCGTCCGAGATTCGCGCGCTGGTGGCCGCGGCCCGCCCGCAGGCCGGCGGGCGTCTGGTGGCCGTATTCCAGCCTCACCGCTACACGCGCACCCGGGCCCTGGGCGCGGACTTCCCTCCCGCGTTTCGGGGCGTGGACGAGCTGGTGCTGGTGCCGGTCTACGCGGCCTCCGAGCCGCCGCTGGAGGGCGGCACCGCGGGGGACCTGTATGCCCGGTTCCGCGACGCAGACCCCGCGACCACCGCCGGCCGCGTGCTGCTGGCCGATTCGCTCCGTATGGCCTGGGTGCACATCCGCGGCACGCTGCGCCCGGGAGACCTGTTCCTCGTGGTGGGCGCGGGCGACGTGGAGGCGATCGCCGCCTGGGCGGGGGCCGACCTGGGGGCTTCGGCGCCTCCCCTCGCGTCCGCCGCCGAATGGGCCGCGCGCCTGCCGGGGTCGGTGGTGCGCGCCGGTGAGCCGCTGGCGGCAAAGACCGGGCTGCGCGTCGGCGGCGCGGCGGACGTGTGGGTGGAGGTCGGCACGGAGGAGGATCTGGCCGAACTGCTGAGGGGGACAAGCCGAAGCGGCTGCCCGCTGACGCTGCTGGGCGGCGGGTTCAATGTGGCGGTCAGCGACCTGGGCGCGCGCGGCGTGGTGGCGAGGCTGACCGGCCCCGCGTTCCGCGAGATCCGCCGCGAGGACGGCAACCGCGTGGTGGCAGGCGCGGCGGTTCCCCTGTCGCGCCTGCTCGACGCGATGGAGTCGCAGGGGCTGGGCGGAATGGATTTTCTGGAGGGCATCCCCGGCACGCTCGGAGGAGCGGTGCGGATGAACGCGGGAGCCTGGCGCCACACGATTTCCGAGCGCGTGGAATCGATTCGTTGTTTGAATCGCGATGGCTCCGTGTCTATAGTGCGCGGCAGCGATCTGGGAATGGTCTATCGCGACTGCCGGGCGCTTGGGGACGCGGTGATGACCGAGGCGACGCTGGTCGCGGACGCGGTGCCCGCGGAGGTCACGCGGGCGGCGCGGGCGGAGGTGTCTGAGCGGCGCGCGTGGATGCGGGGATACCGGTCGGCGGGGTCCGTATTCAAGAACCCCGAGGGGGACTACGCGGGGCGTTTGCTGGAGGCGGCCGGGCTCAAGGGGGCGAGACTGGGCGGGGCCGCCCTGGCCGACAGTCACGCGAACTTCCTCTACACGCTCGACGGCGCCACCGGGTCCGATGTGCGCGCCCTGATTGCGCGGATGCAGACGGCCGTTGCCGCGCGGTTCGGCGTGGTCCTGGAGACGGAAGTGAAACGGGTGGGGTGAGGGCTCGGTCCCGGGGCCGGGGGCCTGAATGTTCGATTCTTTCGGAGAGCACGCGTGACTCAGAATCAAAGGAAGACCGCGGAGGTGAGCGCCGGAAGCCCGGCAGCAGCCGACGTCAAGACCGGCCGGCGTCCCTTCCGCAACGTGGCCGTCCTGATGGGCGGGCCGTCGTCTGAACGCGAGGTGTCGCTGCGCTCGGGCAAGGCTGTGGCCGAAGGGCTGCGACAGGCGGGTTACGCCGTTGCCGCCGTGCAGCTCGACGGCGCCACGGTCGAGATTCCTGCCGGCGTCGAGGCGGTCTTCCTGGCGCTGCACGGCGCCTTTGGCGAGGATGGGACGCTGCAGGCCCTGCTGGACGAGCGGCGCATGCCTTACACGGGATCCGGCGCCGCGGCGAGCCGTCTCTCCATGGACAAGGTGGCCAGCAAGCGCGTCTTCGAGCAGCACGGCATCCCCACGCCGGCGTACGACGTTTTGAAATCTGGGTCGCCCGCCTGCCGCCTGCCGCTGCCGGTCTTCGTCAAACCTCCGAGGGAGGGGTCCAGCATTGGCGTCCACAAGGTGGCGCGGGCGTCCGAGTGGGAGGCGGCCGTGGCCGACGCGCGGCGGTACGGCGACGACGTGCTGGTGGAGGCGTGCATCGAGGGCCGCGAGGTCACCGTCGGCGTGGTGGACGGCGAGGTGCTGCCGGCCGTGGAGATCGTGGCGGCCGAGGCGTGGTACGACTACCGCGCCAAGTATGGCGGGGAGAGCGGCTACCGGGTGCCCGCGCCGCTGGATCCGCCGGTGGCGGAACGTTGCGGACGGATCGCGCTTGCGGTATACCGTGCGCTGGGCTGCCGGGGGATGGGGCGCGTCGATTTCAGGCTGACGCCCGGCGGCGATCCGTTTGTGCTGGAGATGAACACGATTCCCGGTTTCACGCCGACCAGCCTGCTGCCCAAGGCGGCGGCGGCGGCGGGGATGGATTTTTCGGCGTTGTGTGATCGGATTATGTGCACGGCCGCGTACGGGCCGTGAAGCGCGGTTGGAACGGCAGGCATGTGGTTTGAAGACGAAGTGATTTCCGGGCGCAGGCTCGGCTCGGTCAAGCGTCATCGCGGCACCGCCGTGACGATGAACCTGCGGGCCGCCAAAGCCGGCAAGGCCGGCAAGGGCGCCGGCGACGGCACGGACCCGGTTGCCCGTCGGCCGATGGGCCTCCTAGCCGCGGCCCTGCTGGTTCCCCTCGTGCTGGCCGGCGTCTCCGGCCTGGTGTGGTATGGGGTCCGGGCCGTGACCGGCAGCCTGTTCCAGCGCAATGTGCGCTTCACGATCACCCGCCTGCAGATCCGGGGCGACAGCCCCATCGTCGGCGATTTCATCCGTGAGCAGAAGGGCATCCGTGAGGGGACCAACCTGTTCGCCTTCGATGCGGATGCGCTGCGGCGGGAGTTCCTCGAGCGCGCCCCGTCCTACCGGACCATGCGCATCACGCGCCTGCTGCCGGACATCCTCAACATCGAAGTGACGCCGCGGGTTCCGTCCGCCCGCCTTGTTCTGGGCTGGCGGGACACGCTGGTGGCCGACCGGGACGGAGCGGTGTTCGCCACCGTCGGCTATACGGGCCATCTGCCGGCGATCACCGGGTGCCAGGATCGTTCGCTGGCTCCCGGCAGCACCGTGCGCGGGTCGACCGTCGCGGCCGTCCAGATGGTCGACGTGTGCGACAATCCCCAGCTCGGCATCAAGGTGCAGGAGGTCGGCCTGTCCTCCGACGACCACCTGACGCTGGTGGCCCAGTACGGGGGCTGCGTGCGGCGCATTCAATTGTCCTGGGACGGCATGGGGTCACGCAGTCCCGAGTCGCGCCTGAATCTTCTGCGCAAGCTCGGGCGGTGGGTGCAGGTGATGCAGACGCCCCAGGGAATGGATCACGTGGAGTTCGACGGTACCTATCCGGATCGCATCTACGCGCTGTAGCGGGACCGGCGCGCGGGGAGTAAGGAAAACGCTCATGGCTTTGCCGCCCATTGTGGCCCTCGAGATTGGAACGTCCAAGGTCGTCGCCCTCGTCGGCGAGATGCGCGAGGACAGCTACATCATGATCACGGGCGTCGGCGAGTGCCCCTCCAAGGGCATGCGCAAGGGCGAGGTGACGGATGTGGAGGCGGTGACCGGCTGCGTGCGCACGGCGATGGAGGCGGCGGAAGAGAACGGCAAAGTGGTGATCCGGCAGGTGCTGCTGGCGATCTCCGGCGGGCACATCCTCAGCGTCTCCAATCGCGGGTCGGTGCCGGTCATGAGCCGCGAGGGCGCGATCGACGCCGACGACGTGGAGCAGGTGCGGAATGTGGCCCGCGCCGTGAACCTGTCCGGCGACCGGGACATCATCCACTCGCTCAGCCAGCACTACTGCATCGACGACCAGGAGCGGATCATCCGGCCCGACGGCATGGCGGGCGCGCGCCTGACGCATGACATGTTGATCATCCACGCCCTGCGCAGCCGCATGGAGACGGCGATGCGCATCGTCCAGGGCCTGCCGATGGATGTCGAGGACGTGGTGTTCAGCGGCCTGTGCTCGGCGCTGGCCGTGATGACGCCCGAGCAGCGCAAGAGCGGCTGCCTGGTGATCGACATGGGGGCGGGGACCACCGACTACATGGCCTATGCGGGCAGCGTTCCCGCGGCGGCCGGCGTGATCGGCGTGGGCTCCGATCACATCACCAACGACATTGCCATGGCCTTCAATATCTCCGCCACGCATGCCGAGCGGCTCAAGCGCGAGACGGCCAGTGCCCTGGCGGGCGGCGTCGGACGGTCCCAGCGCGCGACCCTGCCCCCGGAGACCGGATTCCCCTCGCGGTCGGTATCCCTCAGCTCGCTTCATGCGGTGGTGCATGCCCGGGCCGAAGAGACGCTGTCGATCGTGCGGGCGCGGCTGGAGAAGGACGACGTGCTGAAGCACCTGAGCGCCGTGGTGCTCACCGGTGGCGGAGCGCGGATGCGCGGGCTGACCGAACTGGCCGAGCAGATCTTCGAGAAGCCGTGCGACGTCGGGCGGCCCCGCGGCGTCACCGGCGCGTCGGCGGTCACCGACGGGCCCGAGTATGCGACGTGCAGCGGGCTGGTCCAGTATGGATTCAAGGAGCACAGCGATCGGCGGCGCGAGCCTTGGTTCGACAGTTGGATGAAGGGGCTGGGGCGGCTCTTGCGGCCGAAGTCATAGGATCCGGGCAACATGGCTGAACGACACATCACGATGATGGGGGTGGGCGGCGCCGGCTGCCGGCTGGCCGGCTGGCTGACGGGGCGGGCCCGCCCGGGCGACCCGCTGCGCACGGTGGCCGTCGACACGGACACCTGCGCGCTGGCCGAGGCCGATGTGCATGCGCGCGTGCAGATCGGGGAGGATTTGACCGCCGGCTTCGGGGCGGGCGGCGACGAGGAGCGCGGGCGCCTGGCCGCGGAGGCCGATCTGCCGCGGATCGTGGCCGAGCTGGACGGCTGCGGCATCCTGATCCTACTGACGGGGCTGGGCGGTGGCGTGGGCTCGGGCGCGGCGCCGGTGGTGGCGGGCGCCGCCCGTTCCGCGGGCGTCATGACCGTCGCCTTCGCGGTTCAGCCTTTTGTGTTCGAAGGACCCCAGAAGCGGGCGGCCGCACAGCGCGCGCTCGTGGCGCTGCGGGAGATGTGCGATGTGGTGATTGCCGTGCCGAACGACGACCTGTTCGAGCACGTGGAGGGCGCCGCTCTGCCCGAGCTGTTCGACCAGGCGGACGCCGTTCTCGGCGGCGGGGCCTACGCGCTGTGGCAGCTCCTGGCGAGGCCGGGCTACATCCGGCTGGATCCCCCCGCCCTGAGCCGCATCGCCGCCGACACCGACGGCGCCTGTGCGCTGGGCTATGCGGAGGCGTCCGGCGACGACCGGGCGCGCCGCGCGGCCCGGGCCCTGCTGGAGGGGCCGATGCTCGACAAGGGGCGCCTGATCGAAAAGGCGCGGCTGGCCATGGTGCTGATCGTGGGCGGCCCGGACCTGCGCCTGAAGGAGGTCGGCGAGATTATGGATCTGCTGACGCCGAAGGTCCGCGCCGAGTGCCGGCTCGTGATGGGGACGTCCATGGACGACGCCTGGGCGGGCCGCGTGACCGTGTGCGTCATCGCCGGCGAGAAGCGCGCCGTCGCCCCCATGCCCGCGACGGAAATCGTCGGGGCCGGAACTCCGGCGGAGGCGCCGCCTGCGCCAGAGGACGCGGAGGCCGCACCGGCGGCCGCCGCCCCGCCCCGCCGGGGGCACGGAAAGGACCGCCAGTCCCAGCTCCCCCTGGAGCAGATGTCCGGCCGCGGCCGCTTCAAGGACGTCGAGCCCACGCTGCAGAACGGCACCGACCTGGATATCCCCACGTTCGTCCGCCGCGGCATCCGGATCGAGAAGTAGGCCATCGTCTTGTTCGGAGTGGCAGCCCATGAGCCTTCGACGCGCCCTCGACACGCTCAACGGCGAGGCGACCGATCGGGTCGCCCGGCTGGAATGGAACGCGCCGCCGCAGTTTCTGCGGGAGACGACGGGCCTGGACCCCTACGAGCAGCCCGTGGAGAGCTGGCTTCGATTCCTGGAAATGCACGACATCGATGCGACCCTCCGCGATTGGGCCTACGCGGCCAAGGTGCGGGGCAGCGACGTGCGCTTCGATGGTGGCCAGGCCTACACCCAGTGGGGTCTCGGCGAGACCCAATGGCTGGCCGATCCCCCCTACAAGACGCCTGAGGCCATTCTCGCCTTCGATCCGCGCACGCACGACAGGATGGGACTTCAGGAGCGGATCGACACGGTCTGCCGGAACTACGAGGGCGTTCAGAAATGGTATGGCGACCGGGTCCTGTACGTTCCGGGCCATTACCAACTCGTTCTGCACTACATGCCGTACTGGTGCGACTGGTCCGCCTTCATGGAACTGCTGGCGGATGACCCTGAGGCCTGCATCCCGCTGTTCGACCGCTGCGAGAGCTACACGACGGAGATTATGGAGGCGTGGTCCGACTCCGCGGCGCCGGCGTTCATCGCGCACGAGGACCTGTGCAGCGCCCGCGGTCCCATCTTCTCGCCTGACTTCCTTCGGCGCGAAATCTTTCCGCGCTACAAGAGAATCTATGCGCCACTGAAGCGGAAGGGCATCAAGGTTCTGGCTACGAGCGACGGGTTCATCGAACCCATCGCCGGGGATCTCCTGTCCGCCGGCGCCGATGGCCTGTTCATCGAGCCCATGAACGACATCGGTCGGATGGTGGACCGGGTCGGGCCCCGCGGCATCCTCTGGGGCGGCGGCAGCTCCGTGGCGGTGACCACTGGTACCCCCGACACCATCCGGTCGGACGTCCGGCGGCGGATGGCGCAGGCCCGGAAACTCCGCGGCTTCTTCTTTGCATTGGCCGGCGAAGCGCCTCAAAATGTCAGCAACGAAAATTTCCAGGCCTACTTGGATGCGTGCGCGGAATACGGGCGGCGGTAGGTCCGGCACGGGGTTGATCGTCCCCGTCGAACCGTTGGAGGATGGCGCGTGAAGCGGCAATCGTCAGCACTGATTCTGCTCTGTGGCGTGTTGCTTGGGGCGGGCGCGTTCGCGCTGCCGGAATCCTTTGATCTCCGTAACGTCGGCGGGACGAATTTCTCCACCTCCGTGAAGAGCCAGAGCGGGGGTACGTGCTGGACGCATGGCACTATGGCGGCCGTGGAGAGCAATCTGCGAAAGACCGGCGTCTGGGCCCGTGAGGGCGAGAGCGGCGAGCCCGATCTGGCGGAGTACCATCTGGACTGGTGGAACGGGTTCAACCAGCACAACAACGACGATCGCGACCCGCCCGCCGGCGCCGGACTGGAAGTGCACATGGGCGGCGACTACCGCGTCGCTTCAGCCTACATCACGCGGGGTGAGGGGGCCGTGCGGGACATCGATGGCCAATCTTTTTCCACTGCGCCTGCGCGCCACGGCTCCTCGTATCGCTACTACTATCCCCGCCACATCGAATGGTTTGTCGATGACCGGTCGGGGGCCGGCCGGGATGCGATCAAACAGACGATCATGGAGCAAGGCGCGATTGGCACCTGCATGTATTACGGCGGCAGTTTCTTTGCGAGCGGCTCGCATTATCAGCCGCCCTCTGACACGAACCCGCCGAACCACTCGATCGCCATCATCGGCTGGAGAGACACGAAAACGACCCAGTGTGCGACGAATGGCGCCTGGCTTTGCAAGAACAGCTGGGGCGGCACCTGGAACGGCGACGGGCACTTCTGGATCTCCTACTATGACAAACACGCCTGCAAGGAGCCGCAGATGGGCGCCGTGTCGTTCCGGGATGTCGTACGTCAGCCGTATCTGAACTTTTATTCTCACGACTATCACGGCTGGCGCGACACGCTGGCCACCCAAACCGTGTTCAATGCCTTTACGGCCAGGACAAATGAAGATCTGGTCGCTGTCAGCTTCTTCACGGCGGCGGATCTCGTCGACTTCGATGTTCGCGTCTACCGCCAATTCACCAACGGGGCGCTCGGTGAGCTGGCCTCAAGCACGACCGGACGCTTCGAAAGGACCGGCTTCCATACGGTGAACCTCGGCGCCAAGGTATGCCTCACCAACGGCGCGCCGTTCTATGTCTACCTAGGCTTCTCACACGGGGGGCAGCCCTATGACCGCACCTCCGGCGTGCCCGTCCTCCTGGGGGCTCCTGTCTCGCCGGAGGATCCGGCGGCGTTTGCTGAATACCTCGAGAGCCTGGGCAAGATGGGTCCCGTGGCGGCAACCGACACGGAGGTCGTCTCCTCGGCCGGCGAGGGCGAGAGCTACTATTTGTCAGGAACCCAGTGGGTGGATCTGGTCCAGCTCGATGCCACGGCCAGCTTTTGCGTCAAAGGCCTGACCGTCAAAGCCGATCTCGACGGCGACGGTACGCCGGACGAGAGCGATCTCGACGATGACAACGACGGCATGCCCGACGCATGGGAATCGCTGCACGGCTTCAACGCGCGCCAGCCCGCCGATGGGGCGCTTGATTCGGATGGTGACGGGGCGTTGAACCGGCAGGAATACGTGGCCGATACTGACCCGACGAACAAGGCGTCCTGCCTTCGCCTCGTGGCCATCAGCGCGGATGGGCCGGTCACCATCTTCTTCCCCAGCGCGGCGAGCCGACGCTACTCATTGCAGGGCGTTGCCACGCTGCCCGAAGGTGCCTGGAGCAACGTTCCGGGGGCGGGACCTCGTGCGGGCGTGGACGGGCAGGATTTCATGACGGACACCAACGAGGCCTCGTATCGGTTCTACCGGATT
>CAZJBP010000048.1:21081-22166 GCA_964544115.1 uncultured Victivallales bacterium
ACAAGGACGAGGCCCATGGGCGCGCCGTGCGCTGGAGGGCCGACGGCCTCGGCGGCCGGAGTCAACCTGCGGTCTGGCGCGGAAGGGCGAAGCGGTCGAGATAGCGGACGGCCAGTTCGAACGAGTGCGGCAGGGGTGCCGTGATCTCGACGGGGCGGCCGTCGGCGGGGTGCGGGAAGGACAGCGACTCGGCGTGCAGCGCGAGGTGTCCAATCAGGGGGCGTTCGAGTCCGGCGGCATACCGGTAGTGCCGCTTGATCTCCGACAGCATCAGGCCGCGGCCGTTGCCGTAGAACCGGTCCGCAATGATCGGGCAGCCGATGTACGCAAGGTGGACACGGATCTGGTGGGTCCGGCCGGTCAGGGGTTCACATCGAAGAAGGGCGAAGCCGCGCCAGGCGTTGAGCACCTGGTAGCGCGTTTCCGCCCGTTTTCCGGGGCGCCCGACGCGCATTCGCCCGGGGTGAACAGGGTCGGGCACGACGCGCGCGACGATCAGGCCCTCCGCGTCAGCCGGGGCGCCGCGGACCAGTGCCCGGTAGTTCTTGTGTATGTCGCCCTTCTCGAAGAGACGGCACGTGGCGGTCAACATCTTGCGGTTCTTGGCGCAAAGCACGATCCCGCTGGTGTCGCGGTCGATGCGGTGCGCGTTGAAATACTTCGGCGACCACCGTTCGTGCACCACCCGCATGAGGCTGATACGGTCCTTGTCCCAGCGGTCCGGCGCGATCAGCATGCCCGTGGGCTTGTCGAAGGCGATCAGATCCTCGTCCTCGTACACCACGGTCACCGCCTTGATCAATCGGGCGGTCTCCCGGCGGTCTTCGACGGGCGCGGGCTGATCGACTGCGGACTGGTCCGGCGTGGGTTGGTCGGGTGCTTCCATGTGCAACCTGTCATACCACACCCGCCCGCCGCTGTCACGACCGGGCACACATCGGTTTCACTGCAGGCTGGGGGATGTGTCGCGGATCGGGTCGGAACCGAGCGCGTGAGATCGCCCCCCGCGGCCATGATGTTCGTACGCGTCCCCGTGCGCGTTCACGGCGTGCCGGAGAGTTCGTGTAGGTGCACGGGCACGTGTA
>CAZJBP010000049.1:0-21673 GCA_964544115.1 uncultured Victivallales bacterium
TTACCGGTGATCACGCAGTTGCTGACCACGCCATATTCCTGAATTGTAACGCCGCCGCCAAGCGTCGCCGTGTTGTTTCGCACGGTGCTATCCAAGACGGCCCCTCCGTCCATGGAGATGCCGCCCCCTACCCTGGCGAAGCACTCCTCCACGACGCACCGGCGCACGACACCATCGGGGCCCAGAAGGATGCCACCTCCATATCCAATAGGGAGCCAACTCACGGTGCATGCCTGCACCCAACTATCCTCGAGCGTGCTGCCCAAAACGATCACACCGCCGCCACACTCATCCGAGCTATTCTGCCGGAACTCGCAATGCCGCACGACGCTGTTGCTTTGGGCGTATAGACCGCCGCCATACCGGGAGGCCGTGTTGTCCCGGAAAGAGCAACCATCGACCCGGCCGCTCCTGACCATGGCGCCACCGCCGTAAACCGCGGCGCAGCCCGCAACAGAGCTGTTCGTCAGCGCGCCCGCGTTGATATAGGCGCCGCCGCCTTCCAGGTCTCGCGGATCTGCCGCCGCACTGACCCGCGTGTGTCCGTTGGTCAAAGTGAACCCGGAAAGCACTCCGCCGGCCGACACATAGGCGCACCTCAGCGCGTTGGTGGCCACGCCGCCACCGGGATTCACGCTCCCCACGATCACCGTCTTCGCCGGTCCGTTCATGCTGACCACGTTTACGGCCGACGTGATGCAGACCCGGTTCGTAACGGTGAATCCCGGGATGCAGGCGCCACCCGTTGCGTAGGTGCCGTTCGTGACCAGGATCAGGTCCCCTGCGGCTGCCGCGTTGATGGCCGACTGAATGTCGTGGGCCGCCGTCGTCCAGTTGGTGTATGGATGCGCCGGGGAGGGACTCTCGGTCCAGGCATAGCGCGTCACGCCAAGGCAGGGCATTCCGCCAAGCAGGAGCAGGCAAAGCGCGACAGGCAGCTGCCCCCGTGCACGCAACGATGAGGTGAGCGTAGTGACGTCGTGTTTCATTTTCTATGAGACCTACTCTTCTTGCCGGACGATAGACCTCGCCCCACCTTATAGGCGGGTTCAGGGCCCCGTTCGCCTTTGAGTGGGATCCCGCCGCGTTCCTTTCCGGAATCCCGGCTTGTACTGCCTGGCATCCACGAGTCCTTGAGTGACGCTGTCCGCGGCCTTCTGGTCGCTCTCGTTCAACTCCGCGAACTCGACGAAGATGGAGTTGGAGACCAGGTTCCGCCGCCACAGTCGTCGCGTGTCATCCGCGCGCGCGTCGGAAGGATACTGGACCGCGAAGATCCTGTACGCCCCGGGCTTCGGCGGGCGCGGCAGGGTCACCGACGTGCCGGACATCGAGTACGGCGCCGTCCCCACGCCGTCGGGCTGCAGCTCTCTCAACGGGTAGAAGTAGCCCTCCCTCTCGGCATAGAACACGATCTTTCCGTTGGCCTCGAGAGCGAGCCGGGTGTTGTTCACGAAGTGAAGGGTGACGTTGCAGAGCACGGTGTAGGGCGCCGATTCCGGCCCCCGGCGCGGTTCCGCGATCAGATGAAGCCCGACGGTCTCCGTTTGCATCGGCGCCGCCACCCGGACGTGAGGCCCGCGCGTCGAACAGCCCGCTGCGGCCAGCAGCCCGATTAGAATGAATCCGCGACGTTTCATCGTTTGAACCCCTCGCCCCGCACTCTATGGTCAAGCCAGCCGCATCACAACACACTAGCCGCACACCTTGCACATGGAGACGTTGTCACAGTCCAGGGATTTTCTTTCTCCCGAGAAATCGTCGAAGACCGTTTCGCACGCGTCGCAGACGAAGATGCCCTTGGGGTCCGGTTCCCGCCGCTCGGCGTGACGGAAGTACGACAGGATCTCGTCCTTCTCCTCCGGCCCGAGCTCGTCAAAGCGCCGGGCGCGGCGCCCGCACTTACACAAGCAGCCGGTGAGCTTGCGCGCTATCAGGGCGAGAAACGCAAACGCCAGAACGAGAACGACCCAAAGGACCAGCCTCGCGCCGAACTCATTCACGACCCGCCCCCTTTTTGGCCCGCGCACCGCAAGATGGACGCGCCACTCACCCACGGCCGCCCATCTCGGCGAGACGGTACTTACTTAAGGGGTTGTGCCGTCTTAATCGTAATCCTAATCTTGCTCTTAATCCGCTCGTGCATAATAGATTACGATTAAGATCAAGATTAGGACTCGGATGGGAAGTGGCGCTTAACTAGGCGCCATTCAGGTACGGATGCGGCCGGATCCATTCGTGGTCGTCCTCCTCCTCGTCGTCGTCCTCGGATCAAACGCGGGAATGTCGAGGACGACGACGAGGACGAGTCCGAGAGATACCGGGCACCCCGAGGCGCAACGTCACCGGGGGCTCACCGCTGGTAGATGGGCAGGAAGCGGTAGGGAACGCCGAGGATCAGGATCGCCATCTGCGTGCCGATGCCGTTGCCGTCGGCCCACTGTCCGTCGGCTCCCTGCTTCTTCAGCAGCTGCTCGCGGATCCTCGGGTACCATTCCTGATAGTACTGTTCCCCGGCCTGGTACATCGCCTGCACGCCGTAGTAGTGGCCGTAGAAGTACTGTCCGCTGGTGTCGAAGATGCTGCCCGGCTGGGCCAGCAGGTAGGCCAGCCCCGTGTTGACGGCGGGCGAGTTGCGCTGGCCGCACATGATCAGGGACATGACACCGGCGGCGGACCGCTCGAACCCGGGCTCCCCGCCGGGCTGGTAGCCGAAGCCGCCGCTCGCCGCGTGCTGGCACGACAGGACGTAGCCGATGGCCTTCTCGATGGTGGCGTCCGGCACGAGGATTCCGGCCTCCTTGGCCGAGGCCAGCGCGACGAGCTGCATGACCGTCACGGACATGTCCGCGTCGGTCGGCGTGGGGTTATAGCGCCAGCCGCCCAGGGGGCTCTGCGACCGCAGGATCACGCCGACCGCGTTCTTCAGCGCATCCCGGACCTCCGCCCGGTTGCTCATGCCCCACACCTCGGAGAGGGCCAGCGTCGCCAGGCCGTGCTCGTACATGCTCTTGCCCATGTAGCCGTCCCCCTGCGAGGCCTGGGCCAGCAGGTAGTCAACGGCCCGATTCAGGGTGGTGCCGTAGGGCGGCCGCTCGGGAAAATGCCCCTTCACCATGAACGCCATCAGCGAGACGGCCGTAGTCGCGGTCTTGTGGGTGCCCCAGCTCCCCTCGGGGTCCTGCGACTTCACGAGCGCCGCAAGGCCGGCGTCGATCGCCTTCTCCGTCTCGGGCGTCAGGTCCGCCACGGCGATCGTCCCGCCCGCCTCATCGGCCGCGCGGGCAGGCGCGTGCACCGCCAGCCATACGGAGCCACTGAGGGCCAGAGCCCGCCATCCGAACGTATGTCTCCCGGTCGCCATTCTTACTCCTTGGAGAGCTTCTCGTAGTAGGCCTGCAGCATGGGACGGTACTCACGGGGCAGCTCCCGCGCAAAATTCTCGCCGAGCGCGTCGCGCTCCTCACGGCTGAGCGATTCCCAGGTCGACGCCTTGCCCTCGGGCAACTGGCCGGCCACGCTCATCCGCGCAAACGGCCGGGGCCCCATCTGAATCTTGCCCGGCTTACCCTTCTCCACCTGCTTGGGCGGACGCGGCTTGCCAGGGGTCGGCGGTCCGGGCTTGTCGCTCGGCGTTGGCGTGCCCTCCTTCTGCGCTTCCGCCAGCATCGCCATCGCCTGCTTCAGGGCCTCTTCCATCGAGGGGTCGTTGGCCTGCTGCATCTCGTTGACCTGCGCCTGCAGGTCCATCATGTTGTCCAGCTGCTCAGGTGTCATTTCGGGGAACTGCTGGGCCAGCATCTGCTTGTCCAAATCCTTCAGCACCTGCGCCAGCATCTTCTCGGCCTCGCGCTGGGCCTCGGTGGCCTGCTGCTGCTGCTGCTTCGCCAGCTCATCCTCCGCAACCGCCATCGGCTTCTCAGCGGCCTGCCCGGGCTTCTCGCCCGGATCCGACCCGCCTTCCTTCGGCTTGTTCTTCTGGGGCGCGTTATTCTTGCTGGCCTTGCCGGTGCCCGAGGGGGATTCGCCCTGCATCTTGCTCTGCTCGGCGGGCGCCTTCACCTCGGTCTTGGGCTTGCCCTTGACGGTGCCCTCGCCATGCTTCTTCTTGTCGGCGCCGTCCTGCGCCTTGCCGTCCTTCTTCGCCAGATCGTCCTTCTTGGCCGCGTCCTTCTTGGCCTGCGCCTCCCGCATCGCCGCCAGGGCTTTCTCCAGCTGCTTTCGAAGCTCCCGCTGCTTCATCTGCAGCTCCGGGGAGTCTTTCTTGAACTGCTCCGGCGTCTTGCTGTCGACCGCTTCCCGCAGCTTGGCCTGGTTCGTAAGAATGTTGCTGATTTCTTTTCTCGCGTCCACCAGGAGCTTGTTGTCGCGCTTCTCGATGGAGAGGGCATCGAGCATGGCGCGCAGCGCCTCGAGGGCCTTGTTCTGTTCGGTTACCCCGGTCATGGGGTCGCCCTGCTCAATGCTGTGGGCCGCCACGGCCAGGCGCCCCCGGACCCGCTCCTCCTGCATGATCTCGAGGGCCTTCTCAAGCCGCTCGCGCGCGTCCACCGCCATGTCTTCCTGCAGCGCCTGCCCCATCAACTCCTCCAGGCCCGCGGCGCGCTCGCCAATCCGGCCCTGCTCCTCGGCCAGCACCTTGGGCTGGTGCGACAGGTTCTCCATCCCGGCCAGCATCTCGGTGCCGATGGTGGTCGTCATCTGGTTGATGCGCTCTTCCTGGCGGATGATCTCCCGGAGCTCGTTGCCCACCATTTCCCCTGCGCGGAGGGCGTTCGCCTCGCTCAGCAGGGCCCGGAGCTGTTCCAGCGCGCCCTGGATCGCGGTCTCGGCCGCGTCGATGTGGCCGCCGCGCTCGGCGTCGTTTCCGCTGGCGTCACGCAGCCGCTGGGCCGCCACGCGAACCTTCTCGCGGTCGGTCGCGTCGATCGTCTTCGCCATCGTGATCAGATCTTCGCCCTTGGCCTCCGGAAGGAGGCCGTTCGACTCCAGATCCGCGACCAGCTTCTGGAAATCCAGGAGCATGCCGGACATTTCTCCGCTGACGCGCTCCTGGCGATGGGCCTCGCGCAGGATGTCCTCCAGCGCCTGCGCCACCGCCTTGCTGGCGTCGGCGGCGGTCGCGGGCTGCTGGGCCCTGGCCGCCCAGCTCAGCGCCGTCACCACAATAAGGGCTAACCACGTCTTGCGCATCAGTTACCCCCTTCCGGCTTTTTGCCGTAATTATCTTCAAGTTTCCGGACGGCCTCGACGGCCACCCCTTCTTCCGTGTGCAATTCCTTGACCTTGCCGAGCAGCTCGCGCCGCCGCTCCATCGCAATGCGGACATACTCCTCGTTGGACACGATGGCCAGGCGGCGCTTCTCGGAGCGGGTGACGTTGGCGCCCTTCGCCCCGGAGCGATTGTCAGCCACTTCGACGGCATAGACGATCACGTCTCCCGCGCTGAGCGTCGGGACGGAGGCCTGGACATCCCAGACGAAGGCCTCCTGCGCGTCGGCGCTGGGCTCCGGGTACGCGATGATGGGCTCGCGCAGCTCGGTGGCTCCCGCGACGTCCATCGGCCCCTTCTGGACCGTGTAGACAATCGCCGCGTTGGTGATGCCGTAGTCGTCGTTCGCCTCGAACGCGATGTTCAACGTCTTCTGCGCGGTGGCCTTCTCGTCCTGCTTGGGCTCGACCAGGACCACGGTCGGTGCGCCGTCGGCCAGGACCTTCACCGCGTAGCGGACGTCCGGCGCGTAGACGAACCCGTAGTGCCGGTCCTTCCAGCGGAAGCCGTAGGAAAACGCCTTCTCGGCCGGGAGTTCCGCCGAGGCGGTACGGCCGTCCGGCGAGAGGGTCATCTTCACCGGCTGCCCGTCGGCCAGGAGCAGCTCGGCCTCCACGAGCGCGCGGTCGACCTTCATGTGCCACGCGATCGTCGCCCCCTCGAGGGCCTCGAAGCTCAGGGTCTCGATCGCCGCCGGGCGGCGTCCCGTGTAGGCCGGGAAGGTCAGTTCGACGCGCGGCTCCACCACCGGCGGCGGGATCACGCGGACCTCGCACGCCTCCGAGCGGTCGTCGCCCACCCGGAAGGAGTAGGTGAAGCTGCGCTGGACCTCCGCCACGCGATAGGCGAATTCGCGCTGGCCGGGCCCGCGCTCGTCGCCGGCCGCCACGGACATCGTTTCGGGCTCGCCATCCTCCGGCCGGATGCTCAGCACCGCCTGCTCGGGGATCCGCCCCCCCACCGTGGCGCGCAGCATGACGGTGGAGCCCTGCTGGACAGACATGTTCCCGCCCAGGGAGAGAATCTTCGTGCGGGTGGGGTACGCCACCGCGATGCCCGGATTGCTGATACGGACCAGGAACACGCACGCGAAATCGGACTTCCAGAAGCCCACGCCCAGGGCGCAGACGAGGACGGCCAGGGCCAGCAGGGCCAGGCGCTTCAAGCCGCGGAAATGAACGATCGCCAGGAAATCGAAGCGGCTCGCCTGCGTGACGGCCTGTTCCCGCATGGCATGGACCAGCGCCGGCGACGCGCTGCCGAGGTTCGCGTCGTCGCCCAGCTGGACGTAGGAGACGAGGAGGCTCCGCAGCCCGGGATAGAGGTGCTCAACCTGCAGCGCCACCCGCAGGGCCTCGAACTTTCTCAGCGACCGCCACCAGGTCCCGTAGAGGACGCCCAGCAGGATGACGGCATTGGCCGCCAGGAGCCACAGGCGCGCCCCGCTCGAGAGCCGCAGGCCCCAGTCCAGAAGGAAGTCGGTCGCCAGCAGAAGGGTCACGGCGAAGACAAAGCTGAGGAAGCCGCGCGCCCCAAAGACCAGGCGTTCCTTGGCCCAGGCCCGAACCAGGCGGCGTTCAATATTGGACTGTTGCTGGCTTGCCATCATGTTTACACCAGGTGCTGCCGCCTCCGGATAAACCACTCCACGCCCAGGCACAGCACCAGCAGCACGTAAGGAGGCCAACGATCCCACAGGTCCACGGTCTTCTCTTCCACCAGGAGGCGCTCCTTGCCTCCCAGCATCCCCGGAAGCGCCGGCCACTGGCGAATGCTCAGATAGCGGCCGCCCGACAGCTCGGCCATCTTCCGCAGCAGCGCCTCCTGCATGGCGGGCTCGCGCTGCTCCGGGTCGGCCGCGGCCGCGAACAGGTCAACCGTGTTGGAGATCTCTTTCTCTTCCGGCTTCGCCCGCAGGACGTAGCGGCCCTCTTCCGGCAGGGCGCACTGCCCCTGGTAGAGCCCGGGCGTTCCCGGCACCGCCGTCAGCTTGACGGGCCGCGCGGCGGCTGCCGCCGCGTCCGGCTTGGCCGCGCCTTCAGCCGCGGCGCGATCGAGGTAGACCTCGTACTCCGGCAGAGCGACCGGCTGGTAAAACTCGTCGAGCACGTTGACGTGGACTTCCACGCGCTCGCCGGCGCGCGGCTCGGCCCGATCGACCTCCAGGCGGATCCGCTTGTTCTCGCCCAGCAGGCGCGACAGGGCCAGGAACTGGATCGTCTGCCCCCAGAACCGGGCATGGTAGGTGTCGCCCCGCCGGAAGCGCAGCCGCCAGAGCTCGTCCGTGCCGACGTACATGGCCTTGCCCGTGCCGGCGTACTGCCAGGCGACCAGGGGATAGGCCTCCGACTGGTCGGGCCCGGCCGGCAGCTCCAAGACCACGTTGGCGGCGGGCTTGGCCCCCTCGAGCAGCGGCACGCGGTACAGCGGGCGCACCACGGACCACACGGCGGCATTGGCCTCCGGGGAGGGCTCGAGCATCGCCAGCGACTGGCTGTGGCGCGACGCGGGGACCGGGTAGACGTCGTCCGAGACGGTCTTGCGATCGGCCGTAATCCGCACGGGCAGAATCTCGGCCAGCGGGGTGTTCACGTAGGTGGACGGCGAATGCTGATCGCCCGCCAGCATCAGCAGGGACCCGCCGCGCTTCTGCACCAGCTCGACCATCCGCTCCAGCTGCACCCGCGTGAAATACCAGGCCGGCACGTCACCCAGGATGACCAGATCGTAGCTGAACGCCTCTTCCGGGCTCTCGGGGTAGCGGTCAATATAGTTGGAATCGGCCGTGGCCAGCTCCGGGTCGCCCTGGGTCATCAGGAACTTGACGGAGAGCCGCGGATCCCGCAGCAGCACAACGCGCATGTAGCGGTATTCCCAGCGCGGCTTGCCTTCGACGTACAGCACCTTGATCTTCTGGTCCAGGATCCGCACCGTGCGCTCGATGCGGTTGTTGGCCGTCGACACCTCGCCGGGCTGCTCGGACACCGTCACGGCCAGCCGGCCGGCCCCGCCCTTGCCTTCCGGGATCTTAAACGGAACGTCCACGAACTGGGGCTTCTCGGTCAGCTCTACGGGAAGCTTCGCCAGCTCCGCGTCGTCGAGCAGCACCCGCACATCGACCTTGGCGCCCACGTAGCCCTGCGAGAACACCTGGACGCGCGCATGCATTTCATCCTTCGGGAACATGGCGCCCGGCACGATCAGGGAGCGCAGCCCGACGTCCTCCGGAGCCTCCAGCCCGAGCCCGAGCGGAAACAGCGGAACGCCCCGCTCCTTCATCATCTTCGCCACGGCCAGCGGGTCGGTTCCCTCGTTGAACGCCCCGTCCGTCAGCACGACGACGCCCGCCACGGGCTGGCCGCTCAAGCGTGACACGGCCTCCTCGATGGCGTCGCCCCCGCGGGAGGCCTTGCCCGAGGCCACCACCGCCGCGTTGGACACCGCGCCAGCTTCGTCGGTCTCCCCCAAGGGCTCCAGCTTTTCGCCAAAGGTGAAGAGGCGCACCTTGCAGTCCTTGCCGATTTTTTCAAAGACCCGCAGCTCCGGGTGCTGGAGCAACCCATTCGCCAGGTCGATCCGCGAAACGGCCGACACCGCTTGACGCGCGCCCTCCGGAACGGCCACCGGGGTCGCGAGCAGCGCCTCGGCCAGCTTGTCCAGATCCTCCGCGATCGCCTCCTGGGTCCGGGCCATCTCGCGGCTCCGGTCGGCGCTCAGCTGCCCTTCGGCTTCGAGCTTCGCCGCCGTCTCGCACAGGCCGTTCTGCTGGCCGGCCAGATCCTTCAGGGCGGGAGCGATCGCGGCGAAGGCCGCGTCGGCCGGCTTCGCGTCGGGCGAATCGCCGACCAGGGCGTTGAGCGCCCGCTGCGCTTCCGTCTGCGATTCCCGGGCGTCGTCATGGCGGCCCTGCTTGAGCTCTCCGGCCGCCGCGTGCAGCGCGCGCTGCGCCTGGGCGATGCCCTCGCTGGCGGCCGCCAGCGGGAACGGAACCTTGTTCAGGGCCAGGGCCGCGTCGGCCAGCTGCCGGGGCTCCCGGCGCACGTCGGCGATGCCCATGCTCTGGGACTTGTCCAGAAGGACGAGCAGATTCCGCCGCACGACCCCCGAGCGCGTCAGCCCCAGGAACGGCTCGAACAGGATGACCATCAGGATGGCGTAGGCCACCGTGCGAAGAACCGCCAGCAACACGCGGTAGGGCCGGGCCAGCCGGGTCTCGCGGCGATAGAGATAGGCCGCCAGCGCGGCGCCCAGAACGACGGCGACAAGCAGGACCAGCGGCGACCATGGCGATCGCAGGCCGACGTGATGGATCGTGAACCCCGAACCGATCCCGAACCAGTCCCGCAGGGCCGTACTGATGACTTCCTTGCTCAACGCTTGACTTCCTCCATGCGGCGGACGAAACGTCGCGCCAGGACGGACTCCACCACCAGCACGGCCAGCGCCATCCACAGCAGCAGGCGCCACAGCTCCCGGCCCGAACGGCTTTCCTTAACGATGGTGGCAATGTCCTCGCCCTCGCGCACCAGGCGCGCCGGCAGGCGGGCAACCACGGCGTTCAGGCTCTCACCTTGCAGGGCGACAATGTCGGACTCGGCCGCATCCACGTTCGCCACGGCCTTGATCCCGGCCACGCCAGGCATCACCCGCGCCTCGTAGGCGCCGGCCGAATCGGCGTGCGGCAGGGCCGCGACCTTCCCCCCGGCAACGTCCTCAACGCGCACGGTGATCTCCTCCCCCTTCGGATCGATCACCGTCACCACGCGGGCATCCTCCTCGGGCGACAGCGGAAAGGTCAGCGGCTCGGCCACGGTGACGGGCGTCTCGGTGGCCACGCGCGTCAGGTGCATGACGGCCTGCTGGACCAGCATGAGGTAGGCGGGGTGAATGGGCAGGTCGGTCCATTGACGATCCGCCGTCGTCGTAACGAGGAGCACTTTGCCGCGGCCCAGGGACCGCTCCAGCAGCAGGGGATCGCCGCCCGGGGCGAGCGTCAGCAGGACGCTTGCGTCCTTCGCGGGCACGGCCTTGATGTATCGATCGACGCGGATGCCGGCCCTCTGTTCCTCGGGCAGGGCGCGGAGCATCCGGGTGAGGGCGTGGTCGGGCATGTCCGACGCCAGGCGCCACCCCTCGGGAGACGCGGCCGGGGCCGCGGTCACCAGCGTCGCCGGCAGAATGGGCTCCCCCTGGCGGTCCTGCAGCCGACTGTTGGCCTGCTCCGCGTTGACCTTGTCGCCCAGGAAGACGATCAGCCCGCCTCCGTGGCGGACAAAGTCGGCCAGGGCCATCGCCTGCTCTCGAATCACCTCGCCCACGTTCGCCAGCACGATGATGTTGTAGGCGGCCAGCTTGCCGATCTGCAGGTCCCCGGCCGCGATGGTGTCCACGCGCACGCCGGCGGCTCCGCCCTCGCCCCCCGCACTGCCCCCCGGGCTGAGCGCGGCCACCAGGAAATCCGTCTCCCCCTTGGACGGGGTGCCGGACGGATCCCCGTCCACGCAGAGCACGCTGACCGAATCCCGGATGCCGGCCACGCTGTAGCGCACGTTGTCGGCGGGCAGGCTGTCCTCGCCCAGCCGGGCGCTCATGACGAAGGTGCCGGGGGCGTCGAAGTTCGCAAACAGGGAGGCGCTCTCCGTGCGGCCGGGCTCAATCCGGTCGATCACGCGCTGGTCGATGGCGGTCTTGTCCATGAAGAGCTGAACGGGCACGCCGGACAGGGGAACGCGCCCCGCGTTGCGGACGTCCACGACGTAGCGCGCCATCGTGTTCTTCCGCAGGACGCCCGACGCCAGGGCCAGGCGCGTGATGGCGACGTTCTCCGTATCCCTCGCCGCGACGGGAACCAGGAAGAGCGAGCCCTTCTTGCGGATGCTCGCCATCGCCTGCCGGGCGCCCTCGGACACGTCGGCCCAGTGGCCCGCATGGAAATCGGTGATCACGTAACACTCGCGCGAGGCGGCGCGCGTTTCGTCGACCAGCCGATCCAGCTCTCCCAGGCACAGCTCGACGTTCAGGCCCTCGTCAAAGGCAGCCGCCGACTTGAGCACGTTCTGGACTTGATCGGGGTCGTACGCCGCGTTCCGGAGGAGGACGCGCGGACGGCTGCCGAGGAGGGCGATGGTGACGGGGTCTCCGGGGGAGAGGGTGGACAACACGCCGCCGGCGCGTTCGATCGCCAGGTCGAAGCGGCTGCGGAGCCCGGGCTTGTGCTGCATGCTGAAGGAGGCATCCAGCGCCAGCACGATGCCGGCCCGGCCGCCGCCCGACGCGCCCGACGACTTGAGGGCGGGACGGGCAAACGCCAGCCCGGCCAGCGCCAGCGCCAAGCAGCGAAGGAGGAGCAGCAGCAGGTCTTCGAAGCGGATGCGACGGGCCCGGACCACCATGGCGCGGCGCAGCAGCTCCATCGCCGCCCAGCTCTCCGGCTGGGAGCGAAAGCGGCTCAGCAAATGGATGAGGACCGGCACGGCAATGCCCGCGACCGTCAGCCCCCCCCACACCCAAGGTGAATTCAGAAAAACCATGCTGCTTTACATCGCCGTTTCCGCGGCGGCTTCCCAATCGCGGGCTTCACGCCCGCCCGTTCACTTTACAATCACGTATGCATCGTCGACCGCCACCGTGCACGGCAGACGAACGGCCTCGCCAAAATCCACGTCCAGTTCCAGCGGACTTCCGCCGTCCGCGTCGAACGCCACCCGCACCGGCTCCGTGGCCGCCGGATCCAGCGTCTGGTCGAACGCCACCCGCTCGCCCGCCCGCACCTTCACATGGGCGGCGCCCCGGGCCCCGTCCTGCAGTCCGAGCGTCGCGCAGAAGAAGACCGGCCCGCCCGGCTTGCCCGGAAGGCGGTAGGTCACCAGGGATTTCGGGCTGATCTGTACCCGGCGGACAAACGGTGCGCCCTTGTAGGGCCCGGACACGACCGGGGGAGGCGCCGGCTGCCGGATCAGCGGGAAGGTCTCCACGGACTCGGGCGGCCCGTCCAGCACATAGGTGACGGCGGCGGGATGGCGGCGAACCCACTGCCACTGGCCGGGGCTAACCTGCATTTCGCCCAGGCCGGGATGCGTCAGCTGCAGCCCGCCATTGACCGGCTCGATCTTCCCGCGCAGCACGCTGCCATCGACCAGGGCAATCTCGTCGCCCCCCGCGCCGGCCTCCGGCGCCGGCTCCTGCGCAAAGACATACCGCTGCAGTTTCGAGCGGCCGAGGGCCGCCACGCCGAGGGACGTGTCCAGGGCCGCGCGGTCCCCGTCGATCCACATGAGTTCACCCGGCGTCGGACGGCCGCTCACCCGGTACAGGATCTTGTCGGCTGCCTCATCCAGGGGCGGCAGGCCGGGCTTGAAATCCACGGCCCGAACGGCGGCGACATCGCCCGTGTGCGATCCGAACCACGTCGTTTCCATCACGAAGCGGCCGCCCTGCAGGCGGGTGACTTCGCCGATCCAGACTTCGCCGTTGCGGAAGTGCAGAGCCTCGTTGGTGGCCACGATCCGCCCGAGCAGCGCGTTGGTCGCGGGAACGTAGCTGGCGGCCGCGTCATTGAACGCCAGCTGCACGTCCGCCCAGTTCACCGAGGCCTCGCCGGCCCGCACGGTGTTGTCGGACAGCGCGATGGCGCCCTGCAGCCGGCCGGCTGGCGTCACGATCGTCCCCGCCCGCGCGGCTCCGGTGAACAGCGCGGCCAGGGCCAGGCCGATGGCCAAGGCGCGGGCTCGGTTCGCTGGCTGGGGGGGGTGCCGCCTCATGACTTCTTCCCCCGCATGCGGCCGATCAGGTATTCCGACAGCACTTCATCGATCGGCCGGGACGTATCCACCAGCACGTAGTCGATGTGGCTGCGCTCGCAGGACCGGCGGATCTGCACGAAGAACTTGTTGAGCTCCTCGAGATAGGCCGACCGGATGCGGCGGGGCTCGGTCAGGATTTCCGCAGGCGCCTCCAGCCCCTTGAACCGGCGCGTGCCGAGGAAGGGGAAGGTCAGCTCGTAGGGGTCCATGACGTGGAAGACCGTCACGTTATGCCCGCAGAAGCGCAGGTGATCCAGGCCCTTGACGAAGTCCTCCACCTTGTCGAACAGGTCGGAGAACAGCAGGACGACGCCGCGGCGGCGCAGCCGCAGCGCGAAGCTGTTCAGCTGTCCCGCGATGTCCGTGCGCGGCTCGGGACGGGTCTCCTCCAGCGCCTTGGCGATGTCGCGGATGACGCTGGTCGAGCCCTTGGGGGCCACGTACTGCCGAAGCTGATCGTCGAACACGCCGAGCCCCACGGAATCCCGCTGGCGGACGATCAGGTAGGCCAGGCAGGCGGCCATGTGCTTGGCGTACTCCAGCTTGGTGACGCGGCCCGAGCCATAGTGCATGGAGGAGCTGGCGTCCAGCAGCAGGTTGGCGTCGAAGTTCGTCTCGGCCTCGAACAGCTTGACGTAGTAGCGCTGGGTGCGGCCGTACACCCGCCAGTCGATGTGGCGCAGGTTGTCGCCGGGCACATACGCGCGGTGGTGAACGAACTCTGTGCTGAACCCGCGCAGGGGGCTCTTGTGCATGCCCACGCGCAGACCCTCCACGACCTCGCGCGCCACGAGTTCGAGGGACCCGATCTTTTGGATGACATCGGGGTCCAGGTAGCGGAGTTTCTGGCGTTCTTCCTGTTGCATGGCCGATCTGCTGACGGGACGGGACGCGGAGCACCACCGTTCAGGGCCGGACCGGACGTCCCGGCCCCTGAACGCCGCCCGCGTCCTAGGCGCTCGCCTTCTTCTCGTACATCCGCTCGTCCGCCGGAATCGCCTCGAGGAGCTTGCGCACCACGTCGTCGGTCGTCAGGCCTTCCGACTGGGCGGCGAAGTTGAGGATGATGCGGTGACGCAGCACAGGCAGCGCAACCGCCTGGATGTCCTCCACGGACACGTGGTAACGGCCCTGCAGAAGGGCGCGGGCCTTGCCCGCCAGGATCAGGAAGATGCTCGCCCGCGGGCCGGCGCCGTAGGTCAGCCACTTCTGCACGAAGTCAGGGGCCCCGGAGTCCTTCGGCCGCGTGCCGCGCACCAGGCGCGCCGCGTAGTGCAGGATGTGATCGGCCACCGGCACCCGTTCCACCAGGCCCTGGAGCGCCAGGATCTCTTCCCGGCTGATCATCTTGCTGAGGGTCTTCTTGTGGACCCCCGAGATCCGCTTCATGATCTCGATTTCCTGATCATACTCAGGATAGTCGACGAAGATATTGAAGAAGAAGCGGTCCAGCTGGGCCTCCGGCAGCGGGTAGGTTCCCTCCTGCTCGATCGGGTTCTGGGTCGCCAGCACGAAGAAGGGCTCCTGCAGGTGGTAATCCTCGCCGCCGGCGGAGATCTTCTTCTCCTGCATGGCCTCGAGCAGCGCCGCCTGCGTCTTCGGCGGCGTACGGTTGATTTCGTCCGCCAGCACCAGGTTGGCGAAGATCGGCCCGCGGGAGAACATGAAATGGCGCTTGCCCGTCTCCGGGTCGTCCTGCAGGATTTCCGTTCCCGTGATGTCCGAGGGCATCAGGTCGGGGGTGAACTGGATGCGCTTAAAGGAAAGCGACAGGCACTCGGCCACGGAGCTGACCAGCAGCGTCTTCGCCAGGCCGGGGACGCCGACCAGCAGGCAGTGGCCCCGGGCGAAGATGCAGATCATCATCTCGTCAATGACCTGATCCATGCCGACGATGATCTTGCCCAGCTCTGCGCGGATGCTGGCGTGAGCCTTCCCGAGCCGCTCCACGGCCTGCACGTCATCCTGCCCGAGGGCAGGCATTCCGCCCTTTGCGTCTTCCTTCTTCATGCGATTCTCCTTGCAACAAACAGCCCAGTTGTCTTTCCCTGTCAGCCACGCCCGATGAGTGAGAAACGTTTTGTCAGACTATCAGCTCCATGCGCGGTCGGCAAGGGCCTGTGTTAAGAAAAAAGGATGACGTTCATGAGACCAGAGACGGGAAAGCCCAGGCACTCCGCGGCCAGCCGCCAGCCGACCAACGCGTTGGCCCTGGAATTCAGCGACCCCGACCGCCTGCCGCCGCTGCCGCCGCACACCATCGGCTTTCCCGACCGCAGCGCCGACGCCGACGCCAAGCCCGGCTTTGTCAGCCCGCCCCCCGGCCACGGCGAGGTGGCCTTCTACTGGTGGCTGGGCGATCCCCTGCAGCGCGAACGCATCGCATGGCAGATCCAACAGCTTGCGGGCCGGTCGGTTGCAGGGCTGCAGGTGAACTACGCCCACAGCGATCAGGGCGGACGGTTCTGGGGCCTGTCCTACCCCAGCGAGCCGGCCCTGTTCTCCGAGGACTGGTGGGAGCTCTACGGCTGGTTCCTGCAGGAGTCGAAACGCAACGGAATGGCGGTCAGCCTGAGCGACTACACCCTGGGCATCGGCCAGGGATCGTTCATGGACGACATTCTTCGGGATAATCCCGAGCTGAACGGCGCCACGCTGCGGGAATCCTCCGTGACGCACGCGGGCGGCGCCACCCTCGATCAGGATCTTCCGGAAAACTGGCTGAGCGTGACGGCGTTTCTTCTGGACGACGGCGCCGTGCGGCCGGGTTCGGGCCGGGACCTGCGCGCGCACGTGTCCGCCGGCCGGCTGCGCTGGCCGGCTCCGCAGGGACCGTGGAAGGTCGTCAGCGTGGCCTTCGTGCGCGACCCCGTCTCGCTCGACCCGATGCATCCGCTGAGCGGCGTGAAGTACATCGAGAAGTTCTTCCAGCGGTTCGAGAACCGGAACCCGGGGGAAAGCGGCAAGGGGCTGAACTTCTTCTTTTCCGACGAGCTGAACTTCGGCGTGGGCGGGAACCTGTGGACCGACGGCTTTGCCGACGAGTTCCGGTCGCGCAAGGGCTACGACCTGCTCCCCGAGCTGGCCGCCCTCTTTATGGACATCGGGCCGCGCACGCCCAAGGTGCGGCTCGACTATTCCGACGTGCTGGTGGCCCTGGAGGAGGAGCGCTTCTTCCGTCCGTGCTTCGACTGGCACTACGAACGCGGCATGACCTACGGGTGCGACCACGGGGGCCGGGGGCGCGACCTGACCGAGTTCGGGGACTACTTCCGCACGCAGCGCTGGATGACCGGCCCCGGCTGCGACCAGCCGAACCTTGAAGCGGACATCGTCAAGAACAAGGTCGCCAGCTCGATCGCCCACCTCTACCTCCGGCCGCGGACCTGGCTGGAGGGCTTCCACAGCAGCGGCTGGGGCACCACATCGGCCCAGGTGGTGGACGCCACGTTCCGGAATTTCGTCGGCGGCCACAACCTGCTGACGCTGCATGGATTGTACTACTCCACGCACGGCGGGTGGTGGGAGTGGGCGCCGCCCTGCAACCATTTCCGCATGCCGTACTGGGACCATCTCACGCACTTCATGCGCTGCTCGGAGCGCCTGAGCTATCTCCTGAGCCAGGGGCACCACCGGTGCGACGTGGCGATCCTGTACCCGGTGGCCACGCTGGAAGCCGGCCTGATGGGCCACGAGGCGGTCGGGGCCGCCTTCGGCCTCGGGGAACACCTTTTCAAACAGGGCATCGACTTCGACTACATGGATTTCCAGTCGCTCGACCGCGCGCAGGTCCGCGACGGGCAGCTGCACGTGTCCGGGGAAGTCTACCGCGTGCTCGTGCTGCCCGCGATGCGGGGCCTGCGGTTCTCAACGCTCCAGAAGGCGGTGGAGTTCTACCGCGGCGGCGGGCTGGTCGTGGCGCTGGGAGCCCTGCCCGAGGCCAGCGATCGCATCGGGCGGAACGACCCGGAGCTGGACGCATGCGTTAAAGAGCTCTTCGGCGCGAGGGGCGCCGGGATCCAGCACAACACCGCCGGGGGAACGGGCGTGTTCGCGCAGCAGAGCGCCGAGGTCGAGGAGCTCATCAACCGGGCGTTTCCCAGGGATTTTCGCGGCAGCGCCGGCGCGCCCCAGGTGCTCCATCGCCGCATCGGGCCGCGGGACGTCTACATGGTCTACGGCGCGCCCCGGCATTCCGAATGCACCTTCCGCGCCCAGGGCAAGGTGGAGCGCTGGGATCCCTGGACGGGCCAGACGCAGCCGCTGCCGGTGCTCTCACAAAGCGCCGAGGGCACGCGCCTGCGCATGCCGCTGGACGCCGGCGAGACGCAGCTCATCGTGTTCAGCCCCGGCCAGCCGGAGATCGCGTGCGGCGCCGCGGACGCCGGCGCGCCGGCCGAGGTGGTTCCTGTCGACGGCGACTGGGAGTTCGAGCTGAAGCCCACGATGGACAACACGTGGGGGGACTTCCGGTGGCCCCCGACCCGCGCGTTCATCGGCGCGGAAATGCGGCAGCCCCGCTATGCCGACGAGACGACGCCCAACCCGGGGTGGCAGAACCCGGCGCTGGACGACTCGTCCTGGCCGCGCACGACGGCGTCGTTCGGGCCGATGTTCTGGAAGCTCGGCCCGCTGCCCGACGCGGCGGACGCCTCGGCGCTGGAAGCGCACCTGGCCGCGCTGCAGGCAGTCGATCCCTCCGTCCCTGTCCAGTTCAACGGCGGTACGTACGCGTGGCAGCCGTATTCCTTCTCCTGGCGCTGGAGCCTGGAAACCGACCCAGGGCACCAGGGCTACCACGGCCTGAAGGAAGAGACCGATGACGGGTTCATCGCCCTCGGCAAACTGGACCCGGGGTGGAAGGGCGACCCGTCGTACGGCAAGGAGGAGCCGGGGTCGCGCTATTACCTCTGGTCCTCGGTGGTCGCGCAGCGCAGCGGCCCGGCGCGCGCTTCCGTCGGCGGCCTGCGGCCCGCGTCGGTCTGGATCAACCATGCCCGCGTGGACGGTGCGGCAGATCAACAGTCGCTTCGAGCCGGCGCGAATCCGCTGCTCCTGCGCTACGATGCGCCCGGGCGCGGCTTCTTCGTGCTTGAGGCAGGCGAGGCCACACGCGCTTCAGATGCCGCCGGCGGCGCTTCGCCCACCTCCGTGCGCCCGCTGGCCATGTCCTGGCACGCGCGCGCCGGGCTGCTCCCGTTCGACCTGCAGCCCCAGGTGGCGCAGCCGGCCGGCTGGTACCGCTTCTGTTCGCCGCCGGGCCTGCGCGCGATGACGATCATCGCGCACGGCAGCGTGCGGGCCTGGGCCAACGGCCGGGAGCTGACGGTCGAGGCCGCGGCGGAGCGGCGGGCCGACGGGTCGCGCGAATTCACCGCGCGGGTGCCGGCGCCCTCGGCCGCTCCGGCCAGGGTGGCCGTGCGCATCGAGCAGGACCGCGGCTGCTACGGCGGCGCGGCCCTGCCGGAGCCGATCGCGCTGGACTGCGGCGCCGGCCTGATGCCGCTCGGAGACTGGGCGCTGCTCGACGGCCTCCGCAGCTACTCCGGCGGCGCCTGGTATCGGAAGACGGTGACGCTGACCGCGGAGCAGGCGCGGGCGAGCGTCACGCTGCAGCTCGGCCAGCTCGTGTCATCGGCCGAAGTCCAGGTCAACGGCCGGACGGCGGGCGTCCGGGTGGCGCCTCCCTGGGAGTTCGATCTCTCGGGCCTGCTCGTCGCAGGTCCGAACCGCATCGAGATTCTCGTCTGTAACACCCTGTCCAACCACTACACGACCATCCCCACGCGATACCGCGGCAGCACCGTGTCGGGGCTGCTAGGCCCGGTTCGCCTTGAACTACGGAGACCCCATGCATCAGCCTGAGAAGCAAGCCAACGTGCCCCACCCGCCCGTCACCGGACGGGTCACACTGCCGGCCGAAGCCGGACACGAAGCCACGGTCAAAGCCCTCGCCCAACGCTGGGGCGCTGACGCCATCCGCGACAGCGACGGCACGCGGCTGTCGGACGCCATGCTCGAGCTGGGCCTACCGGTCTACTCCACGATCTGCATCGTGCGGGCCGACCAGAAGTTCGCCCGCAGCCATCGCGAGTGCTGGGCCCGCAAGTTCCTGATGTCGGAGCCGGTGACCGCCGACTCCGACCGCGTGACGCTGACGCTCATGTCCGGGTTCTGCGCCGACAAGTACCAGGTGGACCCCGACGCGCAGTCCCGCAAGTACTGGGAGGTCATCGACCGGACGACCGGCGCCGTGGTGCCGCCCGCCCAGTGGGACTTCGACGCCGGCGCCGGCACCGTGACCGTCCGGAACGCCGCGACGTTCCATGCGTACACGGTGAACTTCATGGCGCTGCAGACGTGGGACACGACGTCGATGTACAACCACATCGTCAACAACTGGACGTGCGATCCGATCGTCAGCGTCGACCCCTACTTCCCCGCCGTCCGCGCCCACCTGATGACCTATTTCGACACGTGGATGGACGCGCACCGGCACACGGACATCGTGCGCTTCACAACCTTTGCCTATCACTTCGTCGTCGACAGCGGCGAAGACCGCTCGGACACGTACCGCGACTGGCTCGGATACGGCGAGACCGTCAGCCCGCTGGCGCTCGACGAGTTCGAGAAGGCCATGGGCTACCGCCTGCGCGCGGAGGATTTCGTGGACGAGGGCTACTACTGCACCACCAACCGGGTGCCCTCCGAGCGCTACCTCGCGTGGATGGCGTTCGTCCACCGGTTTGTCGTGGCGTTCGGCCGCGAGCTGACGGACAAGGCGCACCGGGCGGGCAAGCGCACGGCCATGTTCCAGGGCGACCACTGGATCGGCACGGAGCCCTTCAGCCCGGACTACCAGGGGCTCGGCATCGACATCAACATCGGCGCCGTCGAGGACGGCGTGGCGCTGCGGCGGCTCTCCGACTCGCCCGGTCCGCAGGAGCGCGAGGCGCGCCTGTATCCCTATTTCTTCCCGGACGTGTTCAAGGAGGGCGGCGGCCCGCTGCGGGAATCGATCCAGAACTGGGTCAAGATCCGCCGGGCGCTGCTGCGCAAGCCGATCGACCGGATCGGCTACGGCGGCTACCTCTCGCTGGTGGCGCAGTTTCCCGACTTCGTCGATCACGTGACCGAGCTCTGCGATGCGTTCCGGACCTTCCTCACGCACACGCGGAAGACCGCGGCCTACACCGCGCCGATCAAGGTCGCGGTGCTGAACGCATGGGGCCCGTGGCGGGCGTGGCTGCAGAACCCGAGCATGGACCAGAAGTTCCACATCCCTTCGCGGCCGGACGTGATGGAGTTCGTGGGCTCCAACCCGCTGGAGTGCCTGGCCGGGCTACCGGTGGACGTGACGTTCATGAGCTTCAAGAATCTCAAGGCGCGCGGCATTCCGAAGGACGTGAACGTGATCCTGAACACCGGCGACGCCGGCACGGCCTGGAGCGGCGGCCATTACTGGAAGGATCCCGAGGTGGTGTCGCGCATCCGCGAATGGGTGCACGGCGGCGGCGCGTTCATCGGCATCGGCGGGCCCACCGCCTGCCAGCACCAGGGGCGCTTCTTTCAGCTGGCGGACGTGCTGGGCGTCGAGCGCGAGACCGGGAACACCCTGGGGTATGTCGGCAAGACGCGGCGCGTTCAGGGCGGGCATTTCATTCTCGAAGACTCGCCGGCCCCGGCGGACCTGGGCACGGAGCGCACCTACGCCTTCGCCTGCGGGCGGCAGACCCAGGTGCTGCAGGCCGCGGGCGCGCATGTCCTGATGGCGGTCAACACGTTCGGCCGCGGCCGGGCCGTGTATATGGCCGGCCTGCCCTACAGCCTGGATAACGCGCGGCTCCTGATGCGCGCCCTGCACTGGGCGACGGCCACGGAAGCCAAGCTCACGACCTGGTTCAGCTCAAACGCCCACACGGACTGCGCGGCCTATCCCGAGACGGGGTACCTGGCCGTCGTCAACCACACCGGCGCCGAGCAGACCACCACCGTGTACGATGCGGACGGACGCGGCCGCGCGTTCGCGCTCCCGCCGTACGCATGGCACTGGGAGAAGATCGCCGACGGCAGACGCTGAGCGCCGCACCGGAGTTCTTCTGGTTCGCGGGGTGGGATTGCTGCATCTGGAACTCAGGAAATCAGGAAATGGTCACGCGATGATGAGTAGTTCCAACGCGACCAAGCAGGCTGAGCCGCGCTTAGCGCCGATAGCCTGAATTTGTTTGCTCGCCTATGATTTCATTGAGCCCTTCGATGATTTGACTCATCTCATCATCTGAAACGTGGCCCATGCGTTTGCCAAGTCGGTCAACGGAGAGCGTTCTGATCTGACTGATCTTCACCCAGGTCGGCTTGGGAAGTGAAACGCTGGTAATCTCCATGGTGAGAGGAAATCCGGCCTTTTGAGGCTGACTCGTTAGCGCCATGGCAATCACCGTGCCGGAGCGCTCATTGAAAATCTCCGGGCTAAGGATGAGGGCCGGACGTAGCCCGGCCTGTTCATGCCCCCGGACTGGGTTCAAGTCAGCCCAAACGATATCGCCCCTCAGTATTCGGGCCATGAGGCGACCTCCTTGGACATTCCTTCCTCAGCCAA